>CAZOMD010000032.1:0-8506 GCA_964580895.1 uncultured Planctomycetia bacterium
CAAAGAGGCGAGGACCTGTGTAACACGCGTCTGGGCATGGACAAGATCGAAAGCTTTATCCCTTAAAAGAGCGGTAACCGCCGGCAGGGCTTTTATCACCTTAAGCCCAAATTCGGATTTAGTCATTATATCAAGCTCTATATGCGGGATCCCCTTGTCCGAAAGCCTCGAAATAAGGTCCCCCCCGCTCGAAGAGACGGTTACGTCTATCCCTTTCTCCTTAAGATGCCTCGCGAGATTAACGGTATAAATGCCTATCCCGCCAACGTTAAGATGTGTCGTAAATAGCAGCACCTTCACAACAATCAACCCTCCATTAATTCTACTATCGTCTTAAAAACATCCGCAGCCTTTATTGAAGCCATACATCTATTTTTACTTGGACACATGGGTTTATAGCACGGCGCGCATTTCAGTTTTTCGTCAAAAAACATCTTATACCTGCCGTAAGGCACCAAATGCCGCGCCGGATCTGTAGGCCCGAAGATCACGACAAACGGCGTCCCCATTCCGGCCGCTATATGCATCGGCGCGCTGTCGCCGGTGACAAGTACGTCACAACGTTTTATTAAGCTCACGAGCCGGCTTATATTCGTTTTCCCGATAGCGTTCACTGGTTTTGCCGTCGTCATTTTCATGAATTCCGCACCGTCCTCCTTATCTTCTTCGGTCCCCAGAAGAACTACCCTTATGCCCCTTTCCCGCGCCAACATATCCGCAAGTTCCACGAATTTAGTAAGCCCCCAATTTTTAGTTTTCCAGCGGCGGCTTGCCGAAATGCTCAACGCCACAAGCTTTTGCCCGCTTTTGAGCCAGCTGTCCGCAATAAAAGTTTCAGCCCATTTTTCGCTTTCTTCACCAGGCCAAAGCTCAAGACGCTTATCTATCCGCGTTATGCCCAAAAGTCCGAGAATAACAGCCTGATGATCAACAGGATTAACGGCTTTCGCCGGAAGACTGATCTTTCTGTTAAGCAAAAAACTTAATTTCCCATTGGCATATCCAAAACGTTCGTTAATGGCGCCCAAAAAAGCTAATATGTGGGATCTTCTGCTGTTCTGCAGATCTATGGAGATATCGAAATTTTCAGCCCTCAACCTTTCCGCCAGCCGTAAAAACCCCATGAATCTGTCTCTCAGCTTAAAATCACACGTTATTATCTCGTCCACGTACGGACAATTATCAAGGACCTCCCTGAACCTGAGGTCGACAAGGATTTTAATGCACGCGTTCTTGTACCGTTCCCTGAGCGCCCTTAGTGACGGCACGCACAAGACCACGTCCCCAAGCGAGCTTATTTTGAAAACAAGTATTTTTTTGAGTTTAAGCACATTCATATACGCTTTAAGAGTGGCTGCCATGACCTTTTCCAAAGAATACTTTTTTTCGACGAATTCCCGCGCTTTGACGGCTATCGTCTGCGCGAGTTCCTGGTTCTCGGCCAGCCGGAGCACCTTTTCCGCCATTTCCTGATGGTTCGTCGGTTCACATAAAAGCCCGGTATTACCGTCGTCAATATTTTCAGCGACGCCTCCCACCCGCGTAGCCACCACAGGAACACCCCTGGCCTGGGCTTCAACTACTGTACGTCCAAAAGCCTCTTGCGACCTATTCGCTGAAACCAGCACGTTAAAGGTCTTTAAAACCTCTGCCACATCCTGGTCGCTCTCAACAAATCTGACAATGTTCCCCAGCATAAGACGCTTTACGGTAAGGTCTATCTTCTTGATGTATTCCTCTTTGGCGTTCTTCCTGTCACCCATGATGACTATCTCCAGATTATGCACCCTCCTCGAGACATAAGCCATCGCTTGTAAAAAATCGGGATGCCCTTTAAGCGGCGTAAGGCGCGATATCATTCCGACCCTAAAAACCTTATTTGATTTTTCGCGGGGCGATACAAAAGAGAACTTTTTAAGATCCACCCCCCTGGGGATAATGACCATTCTTTCGAGGGGGACTCCGAAATTCTCCTTCATATACCTGGCCATCGTCTCATTCGCGGCGATCACGATCTTTCCCCATCCCATAACACGGCTTATAAGGTGCTTTTTATACTGCCCGTGAGCGGTGGTTATAAATGTCTTTTGAGTGGCCCGGGCCGCGAAAAAACCAATAAGAGCTGGGATCCTGCTCCTCGCGTGGATAATGTCTATATTTTCCTTACGTATAACATTCTTGAGCTTAATGTAGCTTAGGAACATCACGAAAGGGTTCTTGCTCCCTATGAGGATGTTATAGTGTCTCGCCCCGACAGCGGCGAGGTTCTTTTCGAACATGCCGCCGCCGGAAACCACCACGGCCTTGTGGCCATTCAGGGTAAGATGACGGGCTACTTCCACTGTTCCTTTTTCCACACCGCCAACATTTAATTTAGGGACAAGTTGTAAAATGTTCATATTAACAGCTAAGCTATCCCGGGATAGCCCCGGAACCCTTACTCCCCCTTTTTCTTTATTTATGTCTTACTCTTTACCGCGTTAAAATAATTTATATAATTTCTCGTATATACGTTCCCTGTCCGTTGGAAGATCTTTTTTGACCGAGGCATAGTTTCCGACGGTCAATTTAACGGCATCTTCCACCTTCCCGGGAATATCTCCGAGCGCACCAAGCAAGTTAACGTAGTTTTTAGAGACAAGCCCTTTAATAAAACGTTCATATTTCGTATACATCCGGAATTTTTTCTCCGGCATAAAAACCAGCACATGTTTGCCGGATGAAACCGCCTCGGATACCATCGATATACTTTCGCCGGAAACAATGACAACATCGCTTAATGACAATATCTTTTCCACCGTCAAAGGGTCGTCGTCCGTTCTCCCCGAGACCAGACCTATATTGGCCGGATCGGATGATAGTATCCTTTTAAGCGCCTCTTCCGCTCCGTCTGGAGTCCGGCGTGAAGTAGTGGCAAAAAAATACCCTTTAACGCGCCGGCACGCTTCAATTAAATTCTTCGCGACTTCCTCGCTAAGACCGGCCGTAAAGACAAAATGTTCATTGTCCCCTCCAAAGAGAAGTCCCACGCATGGCCCGCCCAACGATTTTTTCCGATCGGACCATCCTTTTTCTTCCGCCATCGCCCTTATTTTACCGGGATCTATTAAATTCGGGGCTAGATCCGTTACTACGACGTTGTCCCCCCTGTAATATCCCTTCTCGGAATCATGTCGCGGAGTAATAATAAGATCAAAATATTTCCGCATGAACTTTCCCGGGTCAAGCACGGCGACATTCCTGCAATAGTTCTCTATTTTAAGCAATTTATTTACCCCCGAAAGCGCCGAACCACAGCTTACTATGACATCTGCGTAATTCATCACGGCCACGTTATAAGACTCGTCAGTAAGCGCCCACTTCAATAGACCCATCCTGCCCTGACAAAAAGGATTGGCGAAAACGCTCAAAAAAGAAAGCACCGCCCTTGTAAGGCGTGTCCTGAACTTTATCTCTACAGTCTCACACTGCACTTCAGCCGGGGCATACCTCTCGCAAGTCCTGTAGCGCTTTATCCCATCGACTACGGCTCACGATTGTTTAAGATGCCCCCTCCTCCCGTCATCCAGGACCATGATCTTTTTTACCGGATTCTTCTTCCACCTTTTGTGCATCCAAAACCATTGTTCGGGGTCTTTCCTGATGTGTTTCTCTAAAAGACTGTTATACTTCCTCATATACGGTTTTAGATCCTCGTTAGGACCTATCTTCATGGGTTCTTCCAGCACAAGATCGTGGTATGGCCCTTCCTTTCTATGTATGAACGCCGGCAAGATCCACGCACCGCTTTTCTGGGCGAACCTATACGGTCCCGTGGCCGTGGACGCGGGACGCCCGAAAAAATCGATAAGTTCTCCGCTTGAACCCGCGTTCTGGTCCGCAAGGATCCCGACGCTTTTCCCGTCATGCAACACGCGGAAGATGTTCTTTATATCGGTCCCTTTTCTTATGACCATGTTTCCCTTTTTTTCACGCAGGATGTTAAGAAGCTCGTTCAGTCTTTTCATCTTCTGGTCCCTCGCGAGCAGGTAAAGCGGGAAACCTTTAAAAACACTGGTAACGGTACTCAATTCCCAGTTCCCGAAATGCGCCGATACAAGTATCATGCCTTTCGGGTTCTTCGCGGCCATCTCGATATTCTCGATATTATGGACCGTAACATACCTGTCCACATACTTCTTGTCTATCTTAGTCATCGCGATAAGTTCCGTGAAGGTCTCGGCGGCATGAATATACACTTTTTTCGTGATAGATTTAAGTTCCGCCGGGGCCAATTCCTTGCCAAACGAGGCTTTAAGGTTCGCGTAAGTGATCCTGGCTCTCTTGCCGCTTAAAAAATATATAAGCGTTCCGAATCCGCGGCCTATCCATAAATTCACCCGCATTGGCAAAAAATTAAAAATTATATTAAGCGCTCTTACAAGCGCTGACGCGATTAAGTCCATTTATCAGGTGTTCCTCCCCTTTTACTATCTCTATATCCACGTTAAATACGAACAGCTTCTTCGTTATGCCGGAAATATCCAGCTTCTTTATTTTCACGTAATCCTTCTCGGTGACAATCACCTTGTCCACACCGATCTTCTCAACCTCTTCCGCCAAGCCGTCAATATCCTTTTGCTTAAAATCATAATGGTCAGGATAATCCAGCCTCTTCACAATTGACGCCCCTTCTCTTTCTATAAGAAAAATAAAATATCCGGGATCCGCTATTCCGCTTACCGCTAAAATTTTTACGTTCTTTATGCATGAGACCGGGAACTTCGCCCCCGAAACATCCCTGAGCGAGACCGGTTTATGCCTAGCGTATATCAAAGCACCGCCCGGCATATACCGCCTGAGTTTAGCCGTTAAAGCATCTTCTCCGGACTTATCGATCCGGTCGGTCTTGGTCAAAACTACCATATCCGCCCTTTTTATGGAAGATATAGGCTCGCGCAATATGCCCCGCGGAAAAATATGCCCGTTCCCGAACAACGTCCCGGCGTCTAATAGGAGTATATCAAGCTCCCGGGATATCCTTCTATGCTGAAAGCCGTCATCAAGGATAATCGTATCAACCCCTTGCCGGATAGCAGTCCGGGCGCTGGACACCCTGTCCTGCCCCGTAAAAACAGGTACGTTCCCGAGCTTCTCGTTTACCATTATATTCTCGTCAGCGCCATACCCCCTCATCAGTATCGCCGGTCTTTTGCCTTCGCGTACCAATAATCCGGCAAGAAAAATAGCGAACGGCGTCTTGCCTGTTCCTCCAAGCGTCAAGTTGCCGATGCTTATCACCGGGACTTCGACCCTGTGCCTCCGACGTATGCCAAGCTTGTATGCTACATCAACGGCTTTAACGGCCGCCATGTACACCCAGGATATTACCCACAAGACCGATTTCACCATCGCGTCCGGCAGGTTATTCCTTTTATCCGTCATTAGCGAAAAAAAATAACTCTTTAAAAACATATTTTCCATTTATTCCCAGCCACGTTTACTAACACCGGGTGTTGGTAAAAACACGGGCTATAATAGCTATTGTTTTTTCCATCGCGCCGGCGTTTTCCTTTATGACCCTCATAGCGTTTTCCGATACCGCTTCCCTCTCCGGGCCGGGCTTAACAAGCATCTTTACGGTTTCCATGAGCTCTTCCGGAGAACTGACCTGAAAAGCGGCTTTATTACTCACAAATATCCTTGCTATCTCTTTAAAGTTGGACATGTGCGGCCCGAAAATAACCGGTTTTCCCCATCGCGCGGCCTCGATGGGGTTCTGCCCGCCTTTTTTTACCAGACTGCCGCCTATGAACACCAGGTCAGCCAGGCTATATAACACTTTCAGATGCCCCACAGTATCAACCAGCAATACGTCAAAACTACCGCCGGATACGCGGTCGCCGCTTACGATCTCGGAATAATAACGGCATTTTAGACCGGATCTCTCCAATATCAATCTTACGGAACCGGCTCTTTGGATGTGCCGCGGAGCTAGAATGAACCTGAACTTGTCATCCTGCGCCCTAAGTTCCTTGAATATCCCGGCAAGTACAGCCTCTTCGGGGTTATGCGTACTGCCCGCGACCATGATCTTGTCATCGGCGCCGAACCCTATGTCCCGTTTCGACATCCCCGGGGGAACTTCCCCTCCATCTTCGCCCGCGAATTTTACATTGCCGGTCACATGTACCTTTTCTGGCAAGGCGCCTAACTCCACGATCCTTTTTGCGTCCTCGTCGGACTGCATACAAAAAGCTTCTATCGAGTCCAGCATTCGGCGCACAACCGGCCGTATGATCCTGTAATTTCTGTAAGAAACATCCGATATCCTCCCGTTGACGAGGATGACCGGCACCCCGCGTTTTTCCATTTCAAACAAAAGATTAGGCCATAGCTCGGTCTCTACCATGATATACATCCTGGGTGATATTTTACCGACCACATTCGATACCACATGGCTTATATCAGCCGGATAATAAAAAATGCCGTTCAGGATACAGCCGCCGTTCTTTTCCGCCACAGCTTTGCCCGTCGCCGTGGTCGTTGACATTATTATCCTCGCGAGCGGGAACTTATCCTTTATCCCGAAGGCAAGCTTAACGCCCAGGATAGCTTCACCTACGCTTACCGCGTGTATCCATATCGGACGCTTATCTGAAACAAGCCCTGTCGGAAGCCACCCTAATTTCTGAAAAAAACCTTTACGCGACTTGCCTTTAAATACCGAATAAGGCAAGTAGAATACCGCGAATAACGCAAAAAAAATATCATACAAAAATCTCATATAGCACCGGCGTATGTTGTTCCCAATGTATCATTGTATCGCAGGGCGTCCACTTAGAGTTTAGTGTCTTGTGTTTAGGGTTTGCCCTAAACATTGCTTCTTGCCTCTTGCTTCTCTCTTCTAACTCCAACTCTGACTCTGAACCACCGAACCCTGCCTGCCGCAGGCAGGCGGCAAACTGTTTAAATGTCTAAAAGTCACAAGTCCAAAAGTCTAAAACCTCTTTGGCTTTCTGACCTTTAGACTTTTTGACTGTTCCTTCGTCACACATCCTTCAGTCGTTCACGCCCTCGGATGGGCTTTTGAATACATATCCCTTATCCGCTGCGAACTAAGATGCGTGTATATCTGTGTAGTAGAAAGGTTCTTATGTCCCAAAAGTTCCTGAACACTGCGAAGATCCGCCCCATTATCCAGAAGATGCGTGGCAAACGAGTGGCGTATGGAATGAGGAGATATTTTCTCGGCGATACTGCATTCTCGGATATATTTATCGAGCATCCGCCGGACGCTCCTGTCCGTGAGACGCCCCCCGGACTTATTGAGGAATAACGCCTGGGATCCGCCTTCCTTATCCCCTCCCGACTTCTTCTCGTAATAATTGCGCAGGGTTTTCTGCGCCTCCTGGCCCAGCAGCGCCATGCGCTCCTTTTTCCCTTTACCCCTGACCTTAATAACACCGCCTATCAGATCAACATCACCGGTATTTAGCCCTACCAGTTCGCTTACCCTTATCCCAGTCGAATACAGCACCTCCAGGATAGCCCTGTCCCTGAGCCCCCGGAGATTCTCCAAAGAAGGACAGGTTATGAGCTTCAAGATAGTCGGGACATCGAGGAAACTCGGCAGAACCTTGTCAAGTTTGGGCGTGAACATACTATCGGCGGGATTGACCGCAATATATTTTTCTTTTAGCAGAAACCTAAAAAAAGAACGGATAGCGCCCAGCTTCCTTACTATAGTTCTTTTCGCGCACCCGCGTTGTTTAAGCTCCGCCAGGAATTTTCGTAGATCAAAATGAGTTATGTCTTTTAAAGGTTTTTCTTTCAGGAACGAGGATAATTCCACGAGATCGGACCTGTAACTTCGCAACGTATGGACGGAATAATTTTTCTCCACTTCCAGGTACTTAGAAAATTTATCAATAAATCGTTCCACTTTAACCCTCATCGATAGTTTCGGTGTTTTCGTCTTCCATATTGTTCTCCGAAGGCAGCCGTCTTGAAGTGAAACGACAGTTGGGGAACCTCGAACAACCATAAAAGGCCCCTCTCCGCGATTTGCGTTCGATGAGTTCCCCTCCGCAATTCTCACTAGGGCACTTTACGCCCGTGGTTATCGACTTAGAGTTCTTGCAGGTCGGAAAATCCGAACAGCTCAAGAATTTTCCCCTTCTCCCCCATTTGATGACCATGGCTTTCCCGCATTTATCGCAGACGTCTTTGGTCTCGATAGCCTCACGGTTGATATTTTTCATCCGCATAGTAGCCGCTTCCAGAGTCTTTGAAAATGCCCCGTAAAAATCCTTTAATACAGCTATATATTCGACCTTCCCGTCCTCAATATCATCAAGTTCATTTTCCATTCTCGCCGTAAAATCGCTATCGACGATATCCGGAAAATTCAATATGAGCAGTTTATTGACCAATTCTCCAAGCTCTGTCGGAGAAAGAGATCTCGCCACGCGCTTTATGTAGTTGCGATCTATCACTGTCTTTATAATAGGGGCGTACGTAGACG
>CAZOMD010000032.1:8516-21673 GCA_964580895.1 uncultured Planctomycetia bacterium
TTCAAATTGTAGGGCATTTCCGACTTTCTCCATTCTTTCTTCCAATTCCTTTACCAAAGACGCGTCAGTATATCTTGCCGGCGGTTTGGTGAAATGTTGCTCGGGCAGTAATTTAAGGAGATCCAGAGCGTCTCCCTCCTCAAGATGCGGCATCTCGGGTATCTCCTGGCCGTATTCTCCGTCATCCCTATAAACCCGCAAAAACCCGTCAAAACTAAGTTGCCCCCCGCCCGAGTGAAAACCGTACTCCCCGGCGACAATATAAATGGCCAATACCGAGAAAACAGCGCTTGTCATCTGGCTCGATATAAATCTTTTCCAAATAAGGTTATAAAGTTTATATTCGTCCTGGCTTAAAAACTGCGCTATATCTTTGGGGTGTTTTAACGGTATAGCCGGCCGTATAGCTTCGTGCGCTTCCTGCGCGAGCCTTCTGGATTTGTATTTCGGCGGCTCTTTTGGGCAGTATTTTTCCCCGTATTTATCTATTACATATCTCCGGGCTTCATCCTGAGCGTCATTAGAGATACGGACCGAATCCGTTCTCATATACGTTATTAGCCCTACGCTCCCCTCCTCCCCAAGCTCTACCCCCTCATATAAACTTTGCGCGATACGCATTGTTTTGCTCGCAGAAAAATTAAGTTTATTGAACGCGTCCTGCTGCAAGACCGACGTAGTGTATGGCGAACGCGGGTAGCTCTTTTTTTCCCTTCGCATCACCTTGCCTACGACGAACTCTTTATCCTGAAGCTCTTTCTCTATCTTTTCCGCGTTATGTTTATCTCCTACCTGTATCTTCTCGCCTTTGTATTTAACAAGTTTAGCGCTAAAGCTCAGATTGTCACCCGGCTGCTTTTCTATCCGCTTTTTAAGAAGAGCGTTTATGCTCCAATATTCTTCGGGCTTGAATTTTTTTATCGCATCTTCCCGTTCGACTATAAGCCTCACGGCGACTGACTGGACGCGGCCGGCGCTGAGACCTCTTGTAATATTCTTCCATAACAGGGGACTGATGGAATATCCAACGATGCGGTCCAATATGCGGCGCGCTTGCTGGGCATTGACCTTCCTCATATCAAGACCTCGCGGATGTTTGAACGCCTCCCTGACGGCTTTCTCGGTTATTTCCTCAAAACTGACCCTATATATGTCTTTTTTAGATTTTTCCAGCTGAGACTGTAAATGCCAGCAGATGGCTTCGCCTTCCCGGTCCGGATCGGCCGCCAGAAATATACCATCGACTTCTTTCGCGGCTTTTTTTAAATCGGTAAGATATTTCTTGCGCCCTTTCAGAACGGTATATTCAGGTTTAAAATCGTTGTCAAAATCTACCCCCATACGACTGGCGGGAAGATCTATAAGGTGGCCCATGCTGGCCAGCACCGTATATTGTTTCCCCAGGATCTTATTTATGGTCTTTGACTTCGCGGGGGACTCCACTATTACCAGATACGATGAGTTCCCGGTTACTGTCTTCGTTGACTTTTTCTTTTTTAGCGGCATATCAAAACTCCTTAATGAGCACATCACTTACGCGACCAAAGGGAGCGTAAGTGATAAGTGCGAATTAATCCTCCGTAGCTATTTAACATCGAGTAAAAGCGAAGGAGGATCACCTCTTTCCTTTTAATGAGCCCCCGCAGTTCGCTTCGCAAACTATCGTGGGGGTAAACACATCACTTACGCGACTACAAGAAGCGTAAGTGATATGCGCGAATTAACTCCCTGCCTACCGAAGGTAGGCGAAGCTTGCGCAATAAATTTCGTGAGAAATTTACGAGCGATTAAGCAAGGAGCCCACTTTTTTATTTTTACTCTTTAACGTATTTCGCGTATAAAAGCCTCACTAAGCCGGCATTAAGTTTGTGCCCGCTTTTTTCGGCTATTACTTTTCCTATTACGGGGCGGCCGAGAAGATAAAGATCCCCCACAAGATCAAGTATTTTATGCCGGAGCGGTTCGTTCGGGAACCTAAGAACGGTCCCTACCGGACCATCCTCGTCCATAACAAGCGTATTCTCCAGCGTGGCTCCTTTCCCCAACCCGGCTTTAAGCAAAGTCTCCGCTTCGCTTTTAAGACAGAATGTCCTCGCCGGGGCTATCTCCCTCTTAAAAGAGTCCTTGTCAAGTTCCATCTCGAGCGTCTCCCGCCCGATCGAAGCCACCTTGTAATCGATAGAGTAGGAAACGCTGAAGGTCTCAGCCGGCAGGATAGAGATGGAGCGTGCGCCGTCGGAAACGTTCTCTTTTTCAGTAACCCTTATCGGTTTTTTATCCCTAGGTAACTCTTTTATGCCGGCACTTTCCAATTTTTCGATAAAACCCGCGGCGCTGCCGTCAAGCGCCGGCAACTCTTCGCCTTCCACCTCGATAACGATATTATCTATCCCCAGGCACCATAGCGCCGCGAGAAAATGCTCGACGGTCTGTACGGCCATGGGGCCGGCGCCTATCGTGCTCCTGCGAAGATTATCCCCGGAAAGTACCGCGTCGCCAAGATTGACCGAAGGGTTTCCGGCCATATCGACCCTCTTGAAAGTGATACCGGCATCCGCCAAAGCGGGGGCGCATCGCATTCGCGCCTCCGACCCAGTCTGGAGGGCTTTCCCGGAAAACGCTATCGGGCTCAAAATGGTTTTCTGTTTCATGTCCTGATCCGCTTATCCCTTAACTTAGGATCGCCGGCATCGTCTGCCGCAAAGCCTCCCGTACCACTTTTGGGTACGGGACAAAAAACTGAAAGCTCCGTGGTTCAGCGCTCTCCAGTCTGCCTTAGGCGGACTGGCACGGGGTAGAGTAACACAAGGGCCAACGGCATACAGGTAAAGATGAACATCCCGCCCTTTTCGCCCTTGGCCCTTGTCAAGTATCTGGTATTTCGTGGAACCCCATGGAGGTAACACCGCGAGGCGGAAACTATGTGCCGCCTGCCTGATACGGCCTGGCACACGGCAAATCTCTTTCCGAACGTTTCTACTTATTATTAAGTTTCTTCAGGACCTCGTTCGTAAGATCGTATGTTTCTTTTGAGTACATGATGTTCCGCGAATCGAAGACATAATCGTATCCTTCGGCTTGGCCTATGGACTCGACCACCTTCTGGATATCTTCGATCACCTCGCGGAACATATCGTTCTTCTTTGTAAGCAGTTCCTGTCTGATCTCCTTGTCGTATTCCTGCAGCTTGGCAAGTTTTTCTTCTATCTCTTTTTCTTTTTTAGCCTTGGCCTCTCCGGCAAGAAGGGCGAGCTCATCCCTTAACCTGGTAACCTCATCCACTTTCTTATTGCGCTCATCCTGACGGTCTCCGGTCAGCGAACTAAGCTGTGTTTCAAGATCTTTGGCTTTCTGATATTCATAAAAAGCCCGCCTGAGATCGACATATCCCACTTTCAGCTCCGCGGCCCCGGACGAAACAACGCCTAGTCCAAAAGTTACCGCCATAACCGCCAGAAATACCGTACTCCCATTTATCTTCCTTTTTACCATCTCTCCTCCTTTTATGAGCCCCGTTAGAGATGAAATCTCTAACGGGGTGAGCACACGAGGTACGAACATGTCAATGTGAGTAATTCTTCGACTCAGTCGCTTTTCAGCTCCCTCGCTCAGCCTGCCTGCCGGCAGGCAGGGATAAATTCGGCCTTATGACTTACGGCAACTATGTTGCCGTAAGTCATGGCCTCATTTAAAATCCGTGGCTTACGCTGAAATAGAACTGTCCCTCTTTCTTTTCGTTGTGGTTGTCGCTGAGAGGATAACCATAATCCAGCTTAATCGGGCCTATGGGCGTCTTGACCCTCAGCCCCACACCTGTACCCATTTTATACGCTGTATCGGTAAAGATATCGGTATATGTTTCCATTACGTTACCTATGTCGTAAAAAACCGCTCCTTTAATTATATTCTTAAAGATCGGGAACACCAATTCCGCGTTACCGATTACCATCGCTTCTCCGCCTACCGGTAGACCCGTGTTGGCCGAATCTCTCGGTCCGACGGCCCTTTCCTTATAGCCGCGTATAGTCCTGGCACCACCCGCGAAAAATCTGTCATATATGGGCACTTTCTTCGTGTCCCCGTAATTTTCCACTATCCCGCTCCGTCCTTTCAGTTCAAGAACAAGCGTGTCAAAAATACTAAAGTAAAAGGCCGAGTGTCCATAAAGCTTCACAAAATCCTTGTCGCCTCCCACAAACCCTCCGGCGTTTTCCACCGCGATACCGCTAACAAGCCCTTTTGTCGGCGAAAAGATATTATCCCGCGTATCATATTCCATATTCCACGTCATGCGGCTCACCATGTTCTCGCCTTCCTCGTCTTTAAGATCCTGGCTGGAATCATCCGGGACATCAGAGATCTTTACCTCTTCCAGATTGTAGATAAGCCCCGTCTTAAGGTTATCCGTGAGATCTTTCCCTAACCTGAGCGAGCCTCCCGTATGCCGTTCGTCATAATCATAACCTGATGTGCCGAACTTTTGATGTTCCTGTCTGTACACATCAAACCCGAAAAGCAACGGATAATCGAATATCCATGGATCGGTCCAGCTTAAAAGATAGTTGCTCCTCGCGCTGCCCAGTTCTCCCCTAAGTACCAGGTCCTGTCCGCTGCCGGTGAACGTCGGGAAATTCAGAATGTCAAAATTTTTCTGCCTTATCTGCACAAACCCTATGAACGCGTCAACAGAGCTGTATCCGCCGCCGAACGAAAATTCGCCTGTCTTAGTCTCCTTGACCGTAACGTTCAGGTCCTTGACGTTCTTCTGATCGGACGGCACAGTTTCAAAATAAACATCCTCGAAAAATCCAAGGTTGTATATGCGCTCCTTACTTTTCTTGATCTTGTCGCCGTCATATATCTCGCCCGGATACACTCGTAATTCCCTCCGCACGATCTTGTCCTTGGTCTTGGTGTTCCCCAGCACGTTTATCTTGCCCACATACACCTCTTCGTGGGATTTAATGTCGTATTTTATATCCATCCTTTGGGTGGAGGGGTTATACTTATGCCCTAGGTCAATCTCGGCGTTCATATACCCCTTCCGGTAATATTCCGCCCTTATTTCCTCGATATCCTCTTTTATCTTGCCGTAATCGAAGGCGTCGCCGCTTTTCAGTTTTATCTTTTCCCGGATAGCCTGTTCCGGGAACGTCAGTTCGCCGCTCACGGTCATATCCCCAACCAGATATTGCCGCTGTTCGTCCACGATCACGGTTATAAAGAGTTCTTCCCCGTTCTCGGAATATTCCAGCTTGGTTTCGATGCGGACATCCAGATACCCTTTTGTCCGGTAAAGCGTCTTTATCCGCTCAAGGTCCGATTCGAACTTTTCTTGCTCGAACGCCCCCTTGCGGATGAACCACCATTCCGTCTTTGTTGACATATATTTCTCAAGTTCATTGTTCGGGATAGCCTTATTCCCCTCGAATTTGATGGACTTGATCTTGATCGGCAACCCTTCATCTATCACGAATACGACCGTGGCCTTTCCGGTCTCCGGATCGTCCTCTATCTTATAGTCGATTTTTATGCGGCCGTAGCCTTCTTCGGTATAGTGTTTGGTGATCTCGGAGACATCCTGCGAAAGAACGTTAAAGTCGAGCATGTCGCCTTCCTTGATCGAGACCTTCTTGGAAAGCTTGCCTTCCTTTATGCGATTGTTGCCCCTAAAAACTATCTTTCCAACAGCCGGTTTTTCAACCACGGTGAATTTTATCGAGATACCTTCGGTCCTCTCCTCGGTTTCAACAAAAACATCCGCGAAATATCCCATCGCGTACAGCCTCTTAAGCTCCTTATTAAGCGCGCTTTCTTCGAAAATATCGCCCGGTTTTATCTTTAGCCGGCTCAATATCGTAGTCGTGCTAACCGCGGAGTTGCCCTGGATCTTGATCTCGGCTATCCGTTTTTCACCCGCGGTCTCGCCGTAAGACGCGGCTGAAAAACACAAAGATAAAACCGCGGCTAAACTTGTTACAGTGGATAAAAGTGTCCTTTTTCTCATCAGAAACCTTCTTCCTCCTCTGTAATTGATAAATTTCGGAATTTAGTATATTCCGGCAGGAACGCCAGCTTAACGGTGCCTATCGGCCCGTGTCTTTGTTTCGCGATGATGACTTCGGCAACACCCTTGTTCTCTTCCGTCGGCATGTAATACTCTTCGCGAAGTATAAGCATGACCACATCAGCGTCCTGTTCAATGGCCCCGGATTCCCTAAGATCGGAAAGCAGCGGCTTGTGGTCTGCCCTTTGCTCAACAGCTCTCGAGAGCTGGCTGATGGCGATGATCGGGATGTCCAATTCGCGCGCGAGCGCTTTCAGCGACCGCGAAATGTCGGATATCTCCTGCTGTCTGTTCTCGGACCTGGAATGCCCCCTCATGAGCTGAAGATAATCTATCATCAGGATCTGGATATCATGCTTGGCTTTGAGCCTTCTCGCCTTGGCCCTAAGCTCAAGAGCGGATATCCCCGGCGTATCGTCGATATATATCGGCGCTTCGGAAAGTTTCCCGGCCGCTGTTACAAGTTTCGGCCAATCCGTCTGAGAAAAGAAACCTGTTCTTACTTTATGCGCGTTGACACCTGCCTGGGAACATAACATGCGTTGCGCCAACTGGTCTTTGGACATCTCCAGGCTGAAAAACGCTGAAGGGATCTTTTCCACAAGCGCGGCATGCTCTAGCATGGAGATCGCCAGGGCGCTTTTTCCCATCGAAGGCCTTCCCGCGAGCACAATAAGGTCCGATTTTTGGAACCCGGCGGTCCTGTAATCAAGATCATGAAAACCGGTTGGTATCCCCGTGATATTCGCTTTTCTCTGGTAAAGGCGGTCGATCGTTTCAATGCTCTGCTTGATGATGTCTTTCATCGCGGAAAGGTCCATAACGCCCTTTTTCCTGGACGTTATGTCGAAGATCATCTGCTCGGCCCTGTCCAAAAGATCATCGACATCACTGGAAGGTTCATAACTTTCCGCGGCTATAGACGTCGTCGCGTTTATGAGAGACCTTAGGAGATATTTTTCCCGCACGATACCAGTGTAATGATCGACGTTAGCGGCTGTGGGTATCCCGTTAGCCAGTTCGGTTATATAGGTCGGCCCGCCCACCTCATCGAGGGTATCGTTTCTTTTAAGTTCTTCTATAAGAGTGACGATATCGGCCGGACTGTTATTGTCATAAAGTTTTATTATGGCCTGAAATATCCGGCGGTTGGCTTCTGAATAGAACGCTTCATGGTCGAGTTGTTCGATGGCTTTGGCGATGGCTTCTCTATCGAGCAACATAGACCCGAGAACTGCGGTCTCAGCCTCGATATTCTGCGGGGGCACTTTTTCGACAAAAGTTTTTTGAATCATCGTATTTTCGGCGCCGTTTGTAAAAATTACTTTTTTACAACCCAGACCCTGACCTGCGCCCTGACCTCGGGATGCAGGCGTATCTCGATATTGTACACGCCGAGTGCCTTTATGGGGTCGTCCACGATTATTTTTTTCTTGTCTACATCGATACCTTCTGAGCGGAGATATTCGGCGATCATTTCCGATGTCACAGAGCCGAACAACTTATCCCCCTCCCCGGCCTCGACCGGGATGGTGCAGGATACCGCGCTTATTTTCTCGGCCAACCGGGCGCTCTCAGCCTTAAGCTGCGCGTCTCTGCGCTCTCTTTCCCGCTTTTTCTGCTCAAGAACGCGCGCGGCGCTCGCGGTCGATTCTACCCCGAGCTTATTAGGAATAAGATAATTCCTGGCGTATCCATCCGCGACTGTGATCTCGTCCCCGAGCTTCCCGAGAACGTTAATGTCTTTTAAAAGTATTACTTTCATGAACTCTTCCTCATCCTTCTTCGTATCATTCCTTCTTTGATCTTAACAAACGGCAAAAGAGCGGCTATCCGCGCCTTTTTTATCGCGTTAGCGACCATCCTCTGATGCTTCGCGCAGTTACCGGTTATCCGGGAGGTAATTATCCTTCCCCGGTCGGAAATGAATCTCCCTAGAAAATCCACGTTCCTGAAATCAACCGACGTTGTTTTGTCCCGGCACAACCGGCAGGGCCTTTTTACAAAAATCCTTCGTGGTTTTTTTTCTATTTTTTTCTTCACATTCTCTCCTATCTATCTTTTTTCCACCCTTAGAACGGGATCTCGCCTTCTCCCTGTTCCTTATCCACGTCTATCGACTGAACCTCTCCGTAGTCCCCTTCAAAAGCGCCGCTGCTTTCCCCGGGAGAAACGACTCCGGCCGGCTTTTGACTTTTTTCCCCCCGCGCGCCGAGAAATTGTATATTGGTAGCCACTACATCAAGAGCGCTTTTTTTCTGGCCGTCCTGCCCTTCCCATGTGCGTGATTTAAGACGCCCCTCCACGAGCACCGGCCGGCCCTTGGTAAGATATTCTCCGCAGATTTCCGCCATCTTACCCCATACTACCACACGGATAAAAGACGCTTCCTCTTTTTTTCCGCCGGCCTGGTCCTTGTACACGCGGTTAACGGCGACTGTAAAATTCGCGACAGCCGTTCCAGAAGGCACATATCTAAGCTCGGGGTCCCGGGTAAGGTTCCCCATCAAAAATACCCTGTTTAAACTGGCTGCCATTTTTCCCCCGCGCGCGTCAGCACACTTTGTCCTGATTATAGCGAAGAAAAACACCTGTAAATTTCCGAGGACTCGATCTTTCCGGCCATTCGCACCAGAGAGATCAAATATCTTTTTCCCTCGTGTTTACGCGGCTTTTTCGTTCACTTTATCTATAAGCGTGCGCAATATGTTAGTATTTATTCTGAATTGCTTCATCATACCCGCAACAGACTCAGGAGCAGCGGTAAAAATTACCTCGTAATAGAGGCCTACGCTTTTTTTCCTGATAGGATACGCTAAAGCCTTTTTAACGGCTTCGGTTTCCTTTACGATGTTGCCGGAATTCTCCTTGATGATGGACACTATGATCGCTTTGACCTCGGATATAGTTTCCTCTTTTTCCGGAGTTATGATAAATAATCCTAAATACGACTTTGGCTTTTCCATAATTTACCACCACATTTTAGTTTTCTTGATAATAACACACATCAATTTAGTACGCAAGACAAATCCAATCCATAATAACGCGCAATAAGCGCGTATAGATATAATACAGCGCCTATGTATTCCACTTCGCCATTGCCGCTCTCGCGTCTTCCTTTATCCAGGTCTCTACGCATCCGACGGCCCGATTAAGCGCTTCGTCCATGACCGGTTTTTCTCTTTTGGTAAAGCCCGATAAGACGAAGGAAGCCATATCGTCTATCTTCGTTCCTTCGGGTTTTATCCCGATCCTGAGCCTGGCAAAATCCGGTCCGATCATGTCTATGACCGATTGCAGACCGTTATGCCCGCCGGAAGAACCCTTTTCCCTCAACCTTATGCTCCCGACAACAAGGTCCACATCATCGCTGACCAGAAGAAGATCGTCTTTTTGGGATAATTTCGACGAAACCACGGCTTTAACGGCTTCCCCCGATAGGTTCATATATGTCATCGGCCGGAAGAACATTACCTCCCGGCCGGATATACTTCCTATCCCGTATTCCCCGCCAAAACCGTGTTTAGTTATACGTACGCGGTATTTCGCGGCAAAAGCTTTTATGACCAGAAAACCCGCATTGTGTCTAGTGTTCCGGTACTTAAGCCCCGGATTTCCAAGACCTACAACTATTTTCATCCTTTTATCGTTTCCACCAGCATCCCGCGCCGCTGTTGATATTTCTACGCGGGAACCCGCGGGAAGCGGTAAGAACATCAGCCTTCTTTTTTCTCTTCAACGGCCCCTTCGGCTTCTTCGCCCTCTTCCTCTTTCTTACCCTTCTTTATTATCTCTGGCTCCACGCCTTCTTCAGCAGGAAGCACTTCCGCCGGCACTTCTTCCGCCTGCGGCGGCGTGACCGACACAACAACCATTTCCGGATCCTCGTTCGTAACTACATTTTCGGGAAACTTCAGTTCTTTTACGTGCACGGCGTCCCCTATCCGCAATGTGTCTACAGTCACGCTGATGTGATCGGGAATATCGGTTGGAAGACATACGACTTCGATCTCCCAGATCCCCTGCGTCAAGATACCGCCTTCTTCTTTAACACCCGGCGCTTCTCCTTTGACCGATACCGGAACCTTGACATGCAGTTTCTCCTTCAGGGATATCTCGTGGAAATCCACATGCAGCGTCTTGTCGTTTATCGGATCGGTCTGTATCTCCTGGACGATAACGGTCTTGGCGAACTCTTCGCCTTTACCAGAGATGTTCATCGTGATGATGGCGTTTTCTCCGGCTCCGGTATGCAGCGCCCGCCATAAGGCTTTTTCGTCTATCTGCACGCTGATCCCGATCTTGCCTTCTCTGTATACTACCCCGGGTATCAGACCTTTCCTCCTCAGCCGCTTGCTGCCACCTTTCCCAATTTCATCCCTTTCTTCGGCTTTAAGTATTACCTTTTCCATCTAACTCACCTCATTTCTTCACTTTTATTCTTCGGCGGCGCCAAACTCCGGTCCTCGAGAACTCAGAGTGCGTAAGGCGCCGCTCAGTGTTACCTGAGCGAACACCCCCCGCACAAAGACCGGGGAGATGCGCCCGAAGCTTTCATTAATGTCACTTCCCGGCGTCGTTCGACGCCGAAAAGCCTCTTCATGCCTCATTCAAACAACGCGCTTATTGATTCTTCGTTATGTATACGCCTTATGGCTTCCGCCAGTAAAGGCGCTACAGACAACTGGACTATTTTTTTTAGTTTTTTCTTTCTGCCGAGAGGTATAGTATCCGTAACGACCAGTTCTTTTATCTCGGATGTTTTTATCCTCTCTATCGCCGGGCCGCAAAGAACGGGATGCGTTATCGCCGCATATATATCCTTCGCTCCGTTCTTTTTCAAGGCTATCGCGGCTTCCACAATACTTCCGGCGGTCGCGATAATATCATCGACCAAAATTACGTTCTTTCCTTTTACATCGCCAAGTAAGTGCATGGCCTCGGCCTCGCTGTCGCTTATCCTGCGTTTATCGACTATCGCCAGACCCGCTCCCAATCTCTTCGAATAGGCCCGGGCCATTTTTATGCCGCCGACATCGGGTGACACTATCACGACGTTTTTCAGCGCTTTTTTCTTGAAATATTTTTCGAAGATCTTTACGGCGTAGAGATGGTCCACGGGGATGTCGAAGAAACCCTGTATCTGCCCCGCGTGAAGATCGATGGCGATTATCCTGTCCGAACCGGCTCGCGTCAAAAGGTTCGCTACGAGCTTGGCCGTTATCGGCACGCGCGGCTGGTCTTTTCTGTCCTGTCTCGCGTACCCGAAATAAGGAAGTACCGCCGTTATCCTCTTCGCCGAAGCTCTTTTCAGAGCGTCGATCATTATTAAAAGTTCCATAAAATTGTCATTTGCCGGGAAACATGTGGACTGAATGACAAAAACATCTTTCCCGCGCACGTTCTGTTTGATCTTTATCTGTGTTTCGCCGTCCCTAAAAGTCGCTACTTCGCTTTCCGCGAGAGATACACCAAGGTACTCGCAGATCCCTTTTGCAAGAGCCCCATTCGAATTCCCGGTCACTATCGCAAGTTTGTCCATTTTCTCCGCCCTTTCGGCCCCATTTATGTTCCGATACTCAGGACATCCGCTCGTGTCCCGTTACATTTAAACGCAAGGATAAAAAGTTATATTACTTTTTTTCGAATAACCTCGCGGGCACGCCCATGACCGTTTTCCCCGCGGGCACATCTTTATTTTTCGTTACCACGCTGCCGGCGCCCACTTTGGCCCCTTTACCCACCTTTACCGGGGCGACAAGTCTCGCGCCAACACCGATAAAAGCGTTATCCGATATTACCGTCCTATTCTTGTTCTTGCCGTCGTAATTAGCGGTGATCGTCCCGGCTCCTATGTTGACATTTTTACCCACAACAGTATCCCCTAGATACGTATGGTGTTTTATCCGCGTCCCTTTCCCAATTTCGCTACGGCATATTTCAACGAAATTCCCTATTTCTACTCCGTCCCCTACTTTTGTCCCGGGTCTAAGCCGCGCAAACGGTCCGATGAGACATTTCGCTCCTATTTTAACACCACCCTCAATAATAGTACACGGAAAGATAATGGTATCTGCGCCGATACTTACGGAATTGTCTATAAAAGTCGTACCGGGGTCCGTTATAGTAACGCCCGCGGCCATTAGTTCATCAAGCTTATTACGGTTCACTCTCTTCCCGGCCTCCGCCAGGTCTATCCGGCTGTTTATGCCCATAGCTTCTTTCTCGTCGCAATCCGCGGAAACGGTCTTTTTGCCGTTCTTTCTGAACACCTTCACGATATCCGTAAGATAGAATTCCTTCTTTTTCTCGTTCAGCTCTATGCCTTTTATAAACCTTTTAAGGTCTTTCTTGTTGAAACAATATGCCCCGACGTTTATTTCCCGGATCTCTTTTTCTTCGTGTGACGCGTCCTTTTCCTCGACTATGCCGGCAACCTCCCCGCTGCCGTCGCGCACTATCCGGCCGTATCCCGCGGGGTCTTCGACCCTTGCCGTTAAAACGACACACGACGCCCCGCTCTCGGCGTATTTTTTCAACATCCGTGAATAAGTCCCGCCGGTAATAAGGGGTGCGTCTCCGCAGGCAACAAGCACCTTGCCGCTTTTCCCTTTCATGACACCGACCGCCTGAAGCAGCGCGTGGCCGCTGCCAAGCTGTTTTTGCTGCCGGACAAACCGCGCTCTACCCTTAAAGGCCTTTTCTATGGCCTCGCCCTTGTATCCCACGACGGCGATCAGATCCGATATGCCCGAGCCTTCAAGGCTATCTAAAACATTAGCAAGGATAGGTTGAGAGCCTATCCTGTGAAGAACTTTAGGTGTTTCTGTTTTCATCCTTGTCCCTCGCCCGGCGGCAAGAATGACGGCTGTAACGTTTTTCATGTCGTTCCCTCTGTTTTTCGCGAAGCTCAAGAGCGAAAGCATCTTGAGCGAAGCAGAATCTCTTGTGCTGCTCCTCGTTTTGTCCTACTTCGCTCTCCGACACGCTGACCATGGTAGAACTTCGTAAGGACATTCCGCTTCGACTATTCCTGCGAAGCTCAAGAGCGAAAGCATCTTGAGCGAAGCAGAATCTCTTGTGCTGCTCC
>CAZOMD010000033.1:0-18257 GCA_964580895.1 uncultured Planctomycetia bacterium
GGATATGAATAAATTAGGCTTCCCCGCGAAGACACGGCTGAAGAATAAAAATAATAAAGAGACCGCGAGAAGCGCAAAAAGCAACCTGCCCGCGGAAAACTAAACTATTTTTTAAAAAAAAAGAACGGGGTGGAATACACCACCCCGTTCTTTCGGAGGTAAGGACTACTGTTAGATAGTCCCGGGAATTACTTCCTTTGTATCAGCTCAAAAACTAATAACTGCGATTTGATGAAATTCAGCTTCGCGAACGCCACGCAGATAGCGATAATGTGCGCGAAATTATCAGTAAAAAAATTCATTTGCCCGTCCCTTCTACGTTGTCTCTTCTATCTGTATCTTAATTTCGCGCACATAGGCGACATGATACGCGGTAATGCCCACTACCGTAAAAATATCCGTAAGAGATTTACACATGATGATATTTTCTCCGGTCTTCGTATCCATTCTCCTATAAATATGAAAATGGTTGGCACATGAATTCGCGCGTTTCATCATGATCCAACTTTCAAGTTCCTTTCGAACAAAAGATGAGAACTTCTCCCTTACAAAACATTTTGATATCCACATTTTGACTATACGGACCTTTCGGCTATCAGTAGTTTCCACCAAGGATATTTCTTTTTTTGATGGGTTATTCCCAAGCTTGTGTTGATATATAAGTTCTTTCATCATAACCTTCTTTTAGTACTTTTTAAATGTATTTATTATGTTAAGAAAATAAATTCGCTCTCCTTTATCAACTCAGTAATAGTATACCCTGCGCGTGGGAAAAGACAAGAAACAAGTGATAACTTTTTGAAATTTTACATCTTGTTTTCTGTCCCTTGCATTAACCGCCTGATATTACTTCGATGCGAAAATACGCCTAGCAGGCAAAAAACACAAGCGAACAAAATGAAGTAAATGTCTTTATTTGTTAGTGTTGCGAGAATGGGCAACGCTAGCGCCGCGGATATCGACGCTAATGAAACATATCTTGAGATAAAAAACACACCACACCATACCATAAGGCATGTTACAAAAATCCCAGGTGACAATCCGGCCATTACACCGGCAGTCGTCGCGACCCCCTTGCCTCCTTTAAATCTTAAAAATATCGTCCATATATGCCCGGATATCGCTGCCGAACCCGGCAATATCGACCCGAGCAATTGATGCTCCGGTGAAAATCCTGTAATATTCTGGACAATTACCGGAACCAACGTAACTGAAACAAAGCCTTTCAGAAAGTCCAACGCGAAAACCGCTATGCCTGGCCCCCTGCCGATAACTCGCCCCACGTTCGTCGCTCCGACATTCCCGCTGCCGTGTTCCCTGATATCTATCCCTTTCAGCACTTTGGCGAATATGTACGCTGTCGGTATAGAACCTAACAGGTAGGCCAGCGGAACGGCGATCAAAAAATATAACATCATTTCCCCTTATTTGATTTTCTGACCGATATCTTTATCGGTATCCCTAAAAGCGGTAAATTCTCCCTCAATTGATTCTCTATAAAACTAAGATGCGTCGGCATAACGTCCCTGGGATCGCTCACAAAATACTTGAATTCAACGGGCCTGGCGCCGGATTGAACAATATAGAAAAAATTGGGTTTTTTCTTTCGTCTCGGGACCGGCACATTTCCCGGACTTTTTTTCTCAAATAATTTATTAAGGAACGGGGTCGATACTTTCAAGCCCAGGTTCGTATATAATAAGTTGGCTATGGAAAAACATTTTGTGATGTTCTTCCCGGTCTTGCATGAACCGAATTCTATGGGAAATCTATTTAAAACACTGTGGGCGTACATGAGCTGACGTCTATATTCCTCGATCGACACGCCTTCCGCGGCAGAGGCGAGGTCCCATTTATTCACGAAAACAAGACATGCTTTCCCATTTTCGCATATGAACTCGAGTATGCCGCCGTCATCCCTTGTCATGCCGTCCGCCGCGTCGAGCATCAAGATAACGATATCAGCGCGTTTGATCGATTCATGCGACCTCATGATACTGTAAACATCGACCGGTTCCTTTACTTTCCTCTTGTGGCGTATCCCCGCGGTATCGATAAGCACGTAATCTGTCCCCTGAAAACAAAAATTAGTATCGATAGAATCCCTTGTTGTTCCCGGGATATCGCTTACGATCACTCGGTCCTTGGCGAGGATATGGTTTATAAACGAGGATTTACCGACATTGGGCCTGCCTACTACGGCTATCCTTATCCGTTCGTTAGCCTGCTCTTCCTTAAGAACGGTCTTATCGGGAAGCATCTCATATATTTTTTCCTTAAGCCCCAAAATACCTCTTCTTTGAACACAGGAAATGACATAAGGTTCCCCAAAACCCAGCTGATAGAACTCCGCCGCTTCACTCTCCAACTTATTGTTGTCGGATTTATTCGCCACAAGGAGAACAGGTTTATTGACTTTTCGTAAGATGGCCGCCACTTCTATGTCTAACGGCGACAGACCCGCTATCACATCGGTCACAAATAAAAGTACCGCCGCCTCTTCAAGCGCGATATATATCTGCTCCTTAACGCTCATAGCGATGGTATCTTTATCTTTCGCCGCGTATCCTCCGGTATCTATTATCTTTACCTGGAGCTCCTCAATCGGGATAACGGCCTCAACCCTGTCCCTCGTCGTCCCCGATTGCTCAAAAACGACAGCATGCCTCTTGTTCAGGAGACAATTAAAAAGAGAGGATTTACCGACATTTGGCCTGCCGATGATGGAAACACAAGGTATAACACTTTTATGATTTTCCATTGATCCTCTCCGAACCTATTCTGATATAGTCAAGACCGGAAATAACGGTCAGGGCCGCCGCGATGTTCCAGACCCAGCTTGAGAACCTGAAACAAAGAAGAACCGATATTATAGTAAGCATCTGAAAAAAAGTCGTGGTCTTACTGATTATAGTCGGACGGATCTCTATCTTCCCCATAAGAAAATATATTATCGCGATCCCTGTCAATATGATCACATCCCTGCTTATAACTATTATGGGAACATATACCGGCATCCTCACATAACCGGGCAGACCCGCGACAAGACTTAGGCTTATGAACGCGCTGTCAATAAGCATCTTGTCGGCTATGGGGTCGAGGACCGCTCCAAGGTTCGTTTTTTCTTTTCGCGCGCGTGCGATATATCCGTCCAGGGCATCCGTAATCGTCGCTCCTAAAAACACGAAAAACGCCATATTCAGTTTATGGTACAGTATTGCCGCTATAAATACCGGCACAAGTATGACGCGCAAAATCGTTATTCTGTTAGCCCAGTTCATATGCTCCAGTTTTCGCGTTGTATCACTGCCATTATCCGGATCGGCCATGCGGAGCGCCGGGAGCGTCCTAATATCCTTCTCTGATGAGCCTTATCCGTTTGATCGGCCAGTGTATGATAAATGCCCTGCCTATAAGGTTCTCTTCGGGGACAAACCCCCAATATCTCGAATCCATGGAATTCGCGCTGTTATCTCCCAGCACGAAAAAATATCCTTCCGGAACGTTGACCGTCTTATCGTCGGCACCATATTCTCCGCGATTGTAGTAGAAAAAATTGCCGAAGGGCTGTTTTTTTATCTTTTCCCCGTCCAAGAGAATATTCCCGGACTCGATATGTATAGCCTCGTTCTCTCCCGCGATAAACCGTTTCACAAGATATTTATTGGATTCGATAGGTGAGATAAAAACAACAATATCCCCCAGTTTCGGTTGCCGTAGTCCCGGAAGCCGGTATTTCGTGAAAGGTATCTTTGGCCCGTACAAAAGCTTATTAACGAATATCCTGTCCCCCGGCTGTAAAGTGGGATACATGGAACTGGACGGGATCTTAAAAGGTTGGATAAAGAACGTTCTTATAAAAAGAGCCAGTACCGCGGCGATAAGTATCGGCTTTATCCACTCCTCCCATAAATAATCCCATAGTTTTTTGTCCAGCTTCATGATACCCTCATTGCTTTTAAAAAAGCTTCTTTTGGAACGTCGACCCGTCCTATCCTGCGCATCTTTTTCTTACCTTCCTTCTGCTTTTCCCACAGTTTTCTTTTTCTAGTTATGTCTCCCCCGTAACATTTCCCTGTAACATGTTTTTTAAGAGCGGAAATGTCCTCTCTGGCTATGATCTCGCCGCCTATGGCCGCCTGAACTACTATTTTGAAAAGATGTTTAGGGATAGTCTCCTTTAATTTTTCGGCAAGCTCCTTGCCCTTGGCCCTGGCCCTGTCCCTGTGAACTATACACGAAAGAGCATCGCAGGGGATACTATTTATCAGTATGTCCAGCTTCACTATATTCGATCTCCTATAACCGGTAAGTTCATAGTCAAGCGAACCATATCCCTGCGTAGATGATTTTATCTTGTCATAGAAATCCACGACTATCTCCGCGAGCGGCAGATTGTACGTAAGCTGTACCCGGGTCGGATCAAGATATTTTGTGCTTACGAATTCCCCTCTTTTATTTTCGCATAGCTGCATTAATGTTCCTAAGGATTCGACCGGGGAGAATACATAACAGCTCACATAAGGTTCTTCGGCGTATTCTATTTTTTCTCTATCGGGGTATTTGGTCGGGTTATCGATATCTATAAGATCGCCGTTGACTAGTTTTACTTTATAATTAACGCTCGGGCTGGACGCGATAAGATCAAGATTAAACTCCCGTTCAAGCCGCTCCTGTATTATCTCCATGTGAAGAAGCCCGAGAAAACCGCACCGGAACCCGAACCCTAGCGCGGCGGAAGTTTCAGGCTCGTACACAAAAGACGAGTCGGAGAGACTTAGTTTAGCCATAGCGTCCTTTAATCCCTCGTAATCCTCATTGCTGACCGGGTACATACCGCAAAATACCATCGGCTTTACAGGTTTATATCCCGGTAAAGGCTCTTCCGCCGGGTCAGCTACGGTAGTTATAGTGTCTCCGACTACCACATCCTTGGCCTCTTTGATATTGCAGATCAAATACCCTACCTGTCCGCAATCGAGTCTGTCGACCGTCTGCTCGAACGGGATGAATACCCCTACTTCTTTGATCTCGAACCGGTTATGTTTATGCATCATCTCTATCCTCATACCCGCCTCGAGATACCCGCTCATAAGCCGCACATAGATCACAACGCCGCGATAAACATCATAGGAGGAATCAAAGATAAGCGCGCGCGTCGGCTCATCAACATTTCCCGAAGGAGGAGGCACCCTGTTAACAATGGCCTCAAGCACCTCCTGAGTACCGATGTTCTCTTTGGCGCTTATATACAGTATTTCATCCATATTGACGCCGAGTATCTCCTTCATTTGACGCTTCACTTCTTCTATCCTGGCATTTTTAAGATCGATCTTGTTAATTACCGGAATTATCTTAAGATTGTGCTCAAACGCCAGAGTAAGATTGGCTATTGTCTGGGCCTCCACTCCCTGAACGGCATCGACAATGAGCAATGCCCCTTCGCACGCGGCTATGGATTTCGAAACTTCATACGTAAAATCAACATGCCCGGGAGTATCTATAAGATTAAGTTCATACTTTTTCCCGTCCTTGGCGTTGTATTTTATCCTTACGGCGCTGCACTTGATGGTTATTCCCCTCTCCCTCTCAAGGTCCATACTGTCAAGGAATTGCGCCCGAAGATCCCGCTTATTAACGGTTTCCGTGAACTCTATGATACGGTCAGCAAGGGTAGACTTCCCGTGGTCTATATGCGCGATAATGCAAAAATTCCGTATTAAAGAAAGATCTGTCATATACCTCGTGTCTCCGTTGAAAGTTCAAAAGTTTAAAAGTCACAAGTCTAAAGGTCTAAAACTGTTCTTTCGATATTTGGACTTTTAGACCTTTTGACCTTTAAACTTTTTGACTGATTTGTCCCTCGTCTTACGTCTATCGTCCCTCGGAACTTCTTGCTTCTATCTTCTTCACGATCTATACACTATCCGTTACCCACCAACATTACTCTTCCCCGCTACACTACCTACACGCTAAACGCTACACGCTATACGCTATAATAACCCCATCACAAATTTCTTCCCAAACTCCAAATATTCAAGAGCTTCCTTCTTGGAAGAAGTTTCGCTGTATATCCTGAGCTTAGGTTCCGTGCCCGAAAGTCTCAGGAGCAGCCAGCTCCCGTCCTCACAGATGAATTTAGAACCGTCATAATCGACTTTCTTCACGACGGGTTTTCCAAGGATGTCTTTGATCGGGTTTTTAATTATACCCTCCATAAGTTTTTTCCGTTTTTCTTCGGGAAAAACAAGATCTTTCCGTTCATACACGTATTCCCCGTATTTTTTATCCAGGTCTTTAATTATTTTATAAAGAGGTTTTTTTTCGGACGCGATAAGTTCCATTATCAGCAACGCCGACAGGAATCCGTCCCGTTCCGGCACATAGTTCTTGAACGCTATGCCTCCTGTTTCCTCTCCCCCTATCAGAATATTATTTTCCGTCATAACCTTGCAGATGTACTTGAACCCTACGGGTGTTTCGAATATCTGGAGATCGGCTTCTTCGCACATTTTGTTGATAAGACCGGTCCCGCATATGGTCTGAACGACCCCTCCCCGCATCTTCCTGTTCTTGAGCATATGTAAAAGCAAAAGAGCCATCACCTTATGGCCCGACAGGATATTCCCTTTGCCATCCACTATCCCGACACGGTCGGAATCCCCATCGGTGGCCACTCCGATATCATAGCCTCCCTTTTTTACCTTACTCATAAGTTCGGCAAGATGTTTCTCGTTAGGCTCGGGGGCTGTACCGCCAAAATTGGGATTAATTGTCTCATGTATAAAGTCCAGGCATATCTTGCTTCCCTTCAATAGCTCCGCCAGGTATTTCTGCCCTGTCCCGTACATCGAATCAACCAGTACTTTTAACTTCACTTTCCTAAGTTTTTTCATGTCGGCATATTGTTTTACCCATTTGAGCTGAAGCCCCACGATATCCTCGACAGTTATCTTACCACCCTTCACCGCGTCAGCGAACGGCAACGAGCGAACCTCCGACTTATAAAGCCGCTCTTCGATATCATCGATTATATCGCTTCCCGCTGAACCAGCAAAAAAACCTTTGTACTTTATGCCGTTGTAATGCGGCGGGTTATGGCTCGCGGTTATCATCACCCCGCCTGTCAATTTTTTGTCGGCGATATACACGCATACCGCGGGAGTCGTGCTTGGGCCTTTAGATAAAATAACCTTTATCCCATTCGCCGCGAGAACTTCCGACAACCGCTCGGCGTATTTGTCCGAAAGAAAACGGGTATCATATCCGACCACTAATTTTCTCTTTTTGTACACCGGCTCTTCCTTCGCGAGGACAAAATCCGCGATAGCCTGCGCGACAACGGCTACATTCTCAAAAGTGAAATCATCGCTTATAACCGCCCTCCATCCATCCGTCCCAAACTTGATCTTAGCCATTTCAACTCCTTTTAATGAGCACATCACTTACGCGACTTGTAGGAGCGTAAGTGATAAGTGCGAATTAATCCGCCGTAGCCCAATGCCATGAAAATATTTTGGCGAAGGCGGATACCCTCGAATCTCTGACTCTTTGTAACCAACCGGAAAACCTAACTTCCCCTTATTTCTTTTATCGCTTTAGCGTAGTCCTTTTGCCCAAAAACGGCTGTACCCGCCACAAGAACGTTCACCCCGGCGGATACCGCTTCCCTCGCGGTTACGGGGTTTATCCCCCCGTCAACTTCGATAAAACCGTCGTACTTGGCCGCCAATTTTCGGACCTTTTCAAGAACCCCGCCCATGAAAGCCTGCCCCCCGAAACCGGGTTCAACTGTCATCACAAGCACCAAGTCCACCAGGCCGAGGATATCATCAAGCACCGAAATATCGGTCCCCGGTTTAACCGAAACTCCTGCCTTTTTTCCTTTAGCTCTTATCTTTTTTATCACATCTTTAGGCGAAACTGCGGCCTCACAATGAAAAGTTATAAGATCGCTCCCCGCATCCGCAAAATCATTTATATACCTTATGGGATCAGCTATCATCAGATGCACATCGAGAAAAAGCTTCGTTACCGGCCGGATGGCTTTGATCACCGGGGGCCCTACCGTGATATTCGGGACGAACATGCCGTCCATGACATCGATATGCACCCAATCCGCCTTCGCCTTTTCTATCGATGCTATCTCTTCCGCGAGTCTGCCAAAGTCGGCTGAAAGTATGCTCGGCGCGATCAAAATCTTTTTTTTGACCATTATCCCTCTCTTTCACAAAATATATCTCCGAAGACCGTATATGGCAGCGTCAGTATACCACGCGCCCATATATCCCGGCCAGATATCTTCCGCGGTCAGCCTTTTCCCTCGTCCGCGAGCAGGATATAAACCCTGTTTATATCCTCCACTGTCACCACACCGATTATATTTCCGTCCTTTTCAACGGGAAGAGCCTGGGTATCGTATTTCCGCATCACTTTTCTCACGGAGTTAAGCCTTTCCGCCATATTCACGCTGGGAATGTCGGTCCGCATAAAATCTCTGATCACTAGATCCCTCCCGCCCCGATGCACGCCTTTTAAGAGCTCTTTTCTAGTTATAAAACCAAGCATTTTCCCGTCCTCCATTACCGGAAAATCTTCCTGATGCGTTCGGAATATGATCTCAAGCACTTCCGAAAGCGGCGAACCGGGAGAAACATAAGTAAAACCGTTCGATAAGACGTCTTTCACATAATAGTTCTTGAGCGTTTCCGCTATATCGGTCTGCATCCCTTCGCTTGAAGCCGCCATGTAAATAAAAACGGCGATAATTATGAGAAAAATATGGCTGTTGGCAATGCCCAAAAACGCGAAGACCAGGGAAAAAATATGACCCATCTTTACGGCTATTCCAGTCGCCTTCCTATGGCTCATCCGGTAGGACAGAAGCGCCCGCAATACCCTGCCCCCGTCCATGGGAAAAGCCGGGATAAGGTTGAAAGCCGCCAAAACAAGATTTATCCAATAGATATGGGCCAGGATATTGAACTCCCCCAGATACTTCGCCTGGGCGGTCATTACCATGAAGGGATATAAAAGCGTCTCCCTGCCGAGGAGCAGTAAAAGCGGGAAATAAAATATCAAAATAACGAGAATGTTGGACAAAGGACCTGCCACAGATATCAATAACTCCTGATAAGGTTTTGCCGGAGTTTTTGACATAGAAGCTATCCCGCCTATCGGCAGGAGCGTTATACGGTTCACCTTTATGCCGAAATATGCCGCCATAAGACCGTGACATATCTCATGAAGAGTTACGAAAAAAAACACCCCCAGGATAAGAACCAGCCCTTTAAACCCCATAAGCATGAAAAATATCCCGAGAAGCAGAAAAAAGGTAATGTGTATCTCTATGTCTATTCCTAAGACCCTCGCTAAACGATAAGTATTCATTACAATCCGGCCAACGCCTTGTTTATTTTTTTCTTATCCTGATTGCCTATCTTTCCTACCATCGCAAGATTGACCGAAGAAGAGTTGAATATCTTTTCGCAAACTTTTTGTACATTGTCGCAGGTTACGGCATCTATCCTTTTCAGGACATCATTGACTTCCGGAATATCCTTGTGCACCATGTACCGGTCTCCCAGCCATATCATCCTGGTCGACGTTCCCTCCATGGCCAGCAGGAACTGCCCTTTCGCGTATTCCTTCGCCCGCACAAGCTCGTCGTCTGTAGTCCCCAGGTCGCGTAGCTTCCTGACCTCATCCAGTATAGCCAGGACGGCTTTAGCTGATTTTCGGCTGTCGACCCCGGCATGGATCTGAACCTCCCCCACGTCGCTGTGTTTCTTATACAAAGATGAGATATCGTAACATAGACCATGCTTTTCCCTGAGCTCTTCGAACAGCCTGCTCGACATGTTCCCGCCTAATATCACGTTCATAAGTTTAAAAGCGAATCTTTCTTTTATGTCCGTGTCGATCGCGTGAAAACCCATCGCGATATGCATCTGCTGGATGTCCCTGTTGTTTATCGTCAGTTTCGGCGCTTTTTGGGATATCGTGGATTTTTTGAAATTATACAGTTTTTTCTCTTCCCCCTTAAAAAGGTCGGACGCGTACGAAAAAAAGTGATCGGGGTCTACTTTCCCGGCCGCCACAACAGCTATATTCGCGGGGTGATAATTGTCGTCCCTGAACTTGATGATATCGTCTCTCGTAACGCTTTTTACCGTCGCGATAGTCCCGGTAAGAGGCCTCCCGAGGGGATTATTGGGCCACATGATCCCGTTCAAAAGGTCCATCACATAGTCACTCGGCTGGTCGCGATACATCTTGATCTCTTCGCAGATAACGAATCTTTCGCGCTTAATGTCATCTACGTCAAATTTAGCGTTCAAGACCATGTCGGACAGTATATCCATGCCGAGTTCCATATATTTTGCGGGGACTTTGACCATATAGCAGGTTATTTCATCGGATGTAAACCCGTTAAAGACCCCTCCTACTCCTTCGATCGCTTCCTTGAGGTTCTTGGCTGTGCGGGTAGCCGTGCCTTTAAAAAGCATATGCTCGACAAAATGGCTTATGCCGCTTTTCTCCGGTGTTTCATACCTTCCCCCAACCCCTATCCACACTCCAAGGGATATAGACGTCATCTGATCCATCGGAGAAACGATCATCGAAAGTTTATTTTGCCCATGAATTTTTTTGTACATATAGTTCTTTGTTTTCCTCCTCTTTTTGCCGCCGCGCGAAATATCGCGGACGATCGACCACACTTCCCTTTTAATCTTCTCTATTCCTCGCATCAAGATAATTCTGCAAGATTATCTGCGCGGCAAGTTTATCTATCACCTGTTTCCTCTTACCCCGCGTCATGTCGGCGCTTAAAAGGATATCTTCCGCCTCTTTTGTGCTTAACCGTTCATCCCATAGTTTAACCGGGACAGAAACGGCCTTCTTCAATTTTTCGGCGAAACCAGTCACCGCGTCGGCGCTTTTACCGATCGTGCCGTCCAGATTAAACGGATAACCCACGACCATTTCTTCGACCCCAAATTCCACGACGATCTCAACAATACGTTTTATGGCCGACTCGTCGCTTCCCCTTTTTATGACCTCCCGGGCCTGGGCGATCGTTCCGGTCTCATCGCTTACGGCCACACCTATATTTTTTGTACCCACATCAAGACCTAAGATCCTCATTCAAAGCTCTCCGTTCAGAACGCGATAGACCGCGCCGCGATCGAAATCCCTTCCCCTCATCTGGTCCCGGCCTTTACACCGTGGACGGCCTTTGCCAAAGATCTCGCAAAACCATAAAGTTTGGGGATCGTCGCGTTTCGGCCGGCAAGGCCACTTTCTATCATTTTTATCAGAGCGCTGCCGACGATCACACCATCGGCCACTTCCGCTATCTCCCTTGCTTGGTCCGGGGTGGAGACGCCGAACCCCACACATATGGGTTTAGACGAGACCTTTTTCAACTGCCTTATCTCTTCCTGGAGTTTTTCCGAAAGCTTTTTCCGGGCGCCTGTAACCCCGGTCAGGGACACATAATAAATAAAACCTTTTGAACACGCCGCCAGGCGTTTGAATCTGTCTATCGGAGTGGTCGGGGCGGCCAGCATCACGATATGGAAATCATCCTTGTCGGCCAGAGACCTGAAGTCCCCGGATTCTTCCATCGGCAGGTCCGGGACTATGATCCCGTCCGCTCCCGCCGCCAGAGCGTCCCTAATAAAACGTTCCATGCCGTAATTATAAACAATGTTGAAGTACGTCATATATACTATCGGGGTAGAGATCTCTCGCCTGATATCCTCGGTAAGAGAGAAAACTTTTTTTACAGAACACCCCGAACGCAGCGAACGCTGGATAGCCTTCTGTATAGTGGGGCCGTCGGCAAGAGGGTCTGAGAACGGTATCCCTAGTTCGAGGATATCCGCTCCGGCGTCCCTGAGTCCCGCGGCTATCCTCTTTGTCGTCCTAAGATCGGGATCACCCGCCGTTATATACGGTATGAAGGCTTTTTGGCCTTTTTGCTTAAGATCTTTAAATACTTTATCGATCCTGTTCATCGTTTTCTCCGTGTAAGATTGTATTTCATCCGGACGCGCGCTACAGATATTTTTCTATGATCGTAATATCCTTATCTCCCCTTCCGGAAAGACACAAAATAATGATATCTTTTTTTGACGTCCGCTTCGCCAGTGTCTCGAGATAATGGACAGCGTGAGCGGTCTCCAGCGCCGGGATAATGCCTTCGGTCCTCGAAAGCAGCTTAACTCCCTTAAGCGCGCCCTTATCATCCACCGGGACATACTCCGCTCTGCCGGACTCTTTGTAAAAGGAATGTTCCGGTCCGACCCCCGGATAGTCAAGTCCCGCCGATATGGAATGCGCTATCTTTATCTGCCCGTCCTTATCCTCCAAGAGATAGCTTTTGCTGCCGTGAAGTATCCCAACCTTACCTTTTCCCAGGGCCGCCGCGTGTCGGCCGGTGGAAAGGCCTAAACCCGCGGCTTCCACTCCGATAAATTTCACGCCCTTATCCTCATAAAAAGGATAAAAAAGCCCCATCGAATTAGACCCGCCGCCGACGCACGCGAGAAGATAATCAGGAAGCCTCCCTTCCAGCTTAAGTATCTGTTTCCTGGCCTCTATCCCTATAACCGACTGAAAATCACGCACCAGCATAGGATAAGGGTGCGGACCAGCGACCGAACCGATAATGTAGTAGGTGTCTCTCACGTTCGTCACCCAATCCCTTATCGCTTCGTTCATCGCGTCTTTCAACGTACACGAACCGCTGCTTACGGGTATTACGCCGGCTCCCAATAATTTCATCCTGAACACGTTTAAACTCTGTCGCTCTATATCCTCTGTCCCCATATACACATCGCATTTTAACCCAAAAAGCGCCGCTACGGTAGCGGTAGCGACTCCATGCTGCCCCGCGCCGGTTTCGGCAATAATACGTTTCTTGCCCATCTCGACGGCAAGAAGAGCCTGGCCTATGGTGTTATTTATTTTGTGGGCCCCGGTATGGAGAAGGTCCTCGCGTTTAAGATATATCCGGCCGCCCTTTAACATCCGTGTAAGTTTTTCCGCGTAATAGAGCGGGGTCGGCCGTCCCGCGTATTGCGTCAGGTACCAGGCCAGTTTGTCCTTAAAGGACCGTTTCCCGCACACCGCCTTATACGCCCGTTCCAGTTCCTGTACCGCTGGCATAAGCGTTTCGGGTATATACCTGCCTCCGAAATCCCCGAAATATCCTTTCTTGTCCGGTAATTTATGTTTTTTTCGCATTATCAATGAACTCCTTCATAAGTCTTCTGTCTTTCTTCCCCGCGGATCTCTCCACCCCACTCGACACATCCACCCCAAAAGGACGTACCGCTTCAATAGCCCCGGCCACATTCGCCGGGGTCAATCCGCCTGCTATAAAAAACGGTTTATTGACCGCGTTATTCCCTTTTAATACGTCCCATCTGAAACTTTTCCCGCTCCCCCCGGGGACTTCCGGATCATAAGTATCGAACATGAAGTATTCCGCGGCCGTATAATCGGACGGCATATTTTTCCCGCAAGGCAGCACTTCATCCTTCACCCTGAACACCTTCATTATCTTCGCGGCTGAACCGTGCTTTTCCTCAAGGGTATTCTTAAATTCCCGGCAATACTCCGGAGATTCGTTCCCGTGCAACTGAACATATTTTAACCCGCAATAAGCGGTAATCCTCGAAGCTTCCTTGACGGGTTCATCTTTAAAAAGACCGACAAGACCTATCGAGGTCCTTATCATCTCGGGTATCTTAAAGATAAAATCCCTCTTATCCCCGATGTAACGCGGTGTGTTCTTCACAAAAACAAAGCCAAGAAAATCGGCTCCGCAATCATACGCCGTGACCGCATCGTCCGGATTAGTTATACCGCATATTTTTACTTTGACCATTTGTTCTCCTGTGCGCTTTTCTCATATTCTGACAAATAAGCACTCGCGCTACGCGCCTATATGCTCCGGAACACTCTCTTAGATCAGAGGATCTATTCTCTCATCAATTCGCGGACTTTCGCCCCTATGTTCTCGGCCCGCATAAAGGCCTCGCCGATAAGCACGGCGTTGACACCCAGACTTTTAAGGAACATCACCTGCTCATAGCTTTCGATCCCGCTTTCCGATACTATTGTCCTATTTTCGGGAATAAGACGAATAAGCCTGTGTGTGGTCGCCATATCCACGTTAAAATTCACGAGATCTCTGTTGTTAATGCCTATAATGGCGGCGTGGCTCCTTACCGCTTTTTCCATCTCTTCCTCATTGTGTACCTCGACCAATACGTCCATCCCCAAAGCTTTCGCTATGCCAAGATATCTGTCCAGCTCCTCCTGAGTGAGGATATGCGCGATAAGGAGTATCGCGTCGGCTCCCGCAACCGCGGACTCGTATATCTGATATTCATCGATTATAAAATCTTTCCTGAGGATAGGTATGGTAACCCTCTCTTTTATCATCTTTATATATTCGAGTTTGCCGTCGAAAAACCTTTCATCGGTCAAGACGCTTATGGCGCTCGCGCCCGCTACCTGATATGTCAAAGCTATCTTTATCGGGTCTATCTGGCCGCGTATGATCCCTTTCGAGGGAGAACTTTTTTTGATCTCCGCGATAAGGTTTATGTGCCCGCGCCGAGCGATGTTCTTTCTGAACATGCTGTTGATGTAGATACCTTCCGCCTTCTTCTTGATCTCGTTTAAAGGTATCCTCTTCTGGGCATTATCAACCTCGCGCCGCTTTTCCTCTATTATCCGCGATAATATCATCAACTCGTCCTTTATTTATCCGACCCGTGTAACATATCCGTGACTTTGTCCCGTCGTGACCAGGCTCGACAGTCATTTCATCTGTTCGTTATTTTTATAAGCTCCTCTAGCTTCTTTAGCGCGGCGCCTGAATCGATCGATTCCGCGGCCATACGGACACCTTCCTTGAAACTGGCGGCTTTATCGGCTACCATAAGCGCCAGGCTCGCGTTCATAAGAACGACTTCCCTTTTTGGCCCATGACTGCCCGAGAAAACCGATTTTATTATGGAAGCGTTTTCCCTCACGGTACCGCCTTTTATGCTGTCGATAGTGTTTCTCTTAAAACCAAATGACGAAGGTGTAAGGTTATACGTCCTTACATTCCCTTTCCGGAGCTCGCTGACCCTGGTCTTGCCGGCTACGGTCACCTCATCAAGCGGCCCCTGTCCATGTACGACATACGCCCGTTCAGAACCAAGTTTCTTAAGGACATTCGCGATTATCGCCGTAAGTTTCTCGTCGTAGACCCCGAGTACCTGTCTTTTGGCCATGGCGGGGTTACTTAAAGGCCCTAATATGTTGAATACCGTCCTGATACCTATTTCTTTACGCGGAAGAGCCGCGTACCCCATGGCCCCATGGAAGACGGGGGCAAAAAGAAAACCTATACCGATAGTTTCTATAGCGTCCTCAATAACGCTGGCGGGGACGTCTATTTTTATCCCCAGTTCTTCCAGCACATCCGCGCTCCCGCAATGGCTGGATACGGCCCTGTTGCCGTGTTTCGCCACTTTTACCCCGCATCCGGCTACTACAAAAGCCGCGGCGGTAGATATATTAAAGGCTTTTGTCCCGGTCCCGCCTGTGCCACAGGTATCGATAAGCCTGGCGGAACCGTTCTTAACCCTTATCTTGACGGCTTTTTCCCTCATAACTTTAGCCGCCCCGGTTATCTCGTCAACGGTCTCACCCTTCATCCTGAGCGCCGTGATAAAAGAAGCTATCTGCGAAGGCGTCGCGAGGCCGGTCATGATCTCCCCAAAAACCGAACGGGTCTCTTCCACAGTAAGGTCTTTACGCGCCGTAACTTTACTGATCGCTGTCCTAATGTCCATATCTTTCTCCCATTCGAAAATCCCGCGAACCACATCGCGGTGGATAAATATCTCTCAAATATTTATGAAATTCCTAAGTATATCTATTCCCGCACTTGTTAAAACCGATTCCGGGTGAAACTGTACTCCAAAAACCGGCAGGGCGCGGTGCCGTACCCCCATTATCTCATCGGCTTCGGTCCATGCCGTAACCTCAAGCTCCTTCCCCATACTTCCAGGCTCTATCACAAGGGAATGATACCGCGTAGCGGTAAATGGGGACGGTATCCCTTTGAAGACCCCTTCACCGTTATGGAAAATGCTGCTCACCTTACCATGCATGATATTCCCGGCCCTTACTATCCTGCCGCCGTACACCTCACCGATGCACTGATGCCCGAGACATACGCCCAATATCGGGATTTTTCCCGAAAATTCGCGTATAACTTCCTTGGAAATACCCGCGTCATCGGGACGGCCCGGCCCCGGTGATATTATTATCCTCTGGGGCGATATTTTTCTAAGTTTTTCCGACGTTATCTTATCGTTGCGATAGACAACAACTTCCTCCCCCAGCTGCCCCAAATACTGGACGAGGTTATAAGTAAACGAATCATAATTATCTATAACGACTATCATTCCAGACCTTCCTCCGCCGTCTCTATGGCCTTCATCATGGCGCGCGCCTTATTAAGCGTTTCCTGATATTCACGTTTTGGGTCAGAATCAAGGACTATTCCCGCGCCTGCCTGCACATACGCCGTATCCCCGCTCATTATTACCGTCCTTATCGTTATGCATAGATCGATGTTCCCCGAAAAACTTATGTAACCAACGCACCCTGCATATGCCCCGCGTTTTATGTTCTCAAGTTCATCTATGATCTCCATAGCGCGGACTTTCGGCGCGCCGGTCACGGTCCCCGCCGGGAAAGTCGCCCGGATAAGATCGTAGACGTCTTTATCCGGCTTAAGCCTCCCTGTCACGTCGCTGACTATATGCATAACATGCGAATACCGCTCTATATGCATAAGCTCCTCTACCTTAACCGTCGAATATTCGCATACCCGGCCGATATCGTTACGCCCCAGATCAACCAGCATAATATGCTCCGCCCTTTCCTTCGGATCGGCCAAAAGCTCTTGCTCCAAACGAAGATCGTCCTCCTCGTCCTTCCCGCGTTTACGTGTCCCGGCTATGGGCCTGACCTCGACATAACCGTCCTCACAACGAACGAGGATCTCCGGCGAAGAACCTATGATCTTATAGTCCCCAAACTTAAGGTAAAACATATACGGCGACGGGTTTATCGACCTAAGACTTCTGTATATAGAAAAAGCATCGGCGTCGGTCCTTTTTTTGAACCTCTGGGAAAGAACCACTTGTATGATATCCCCTGCCTTTATATATTCCTTGGCCTTTTCGACTATCCTGCCGAACTCATCCTCGGTAAAATTAGACACCAGACCGTTCTTCCCGGCGCACGATTTTTCGCCGTTAGATCTTTTTAACGGGGCCTTGAGCTTTTCAAAAATTTTGTCTATTTTAGCGCATGCCTTATCGTAAATAACGGCAGGATCACCGTCCACATGGGCGTTAGAGACTATCTTTATCTTATGGTCGATATGGTCGAAGACTAAGAGTGTATCCGCGAGCACGAATTGCATGTCAGGCACATCCATGTCTTCCGGATTCTTATCCGGGATGTTTTCTATAAATCGGACCATATCATATCCCATATATCCCAACATCCCGCCCGAAAAGCGCGGCAGCCCTTTTACGGGCACAAACTTATACTTCATCATAACGGATCTTACCTCGTCTATCGGATCCGTCTTTGCCGCATATTCCGTTATCTCGGAGTTAGAGACAATCCGCATCTTCTTCCCCTTGCTCCCGATGACCAGCCAGGGGCTTGTCCCAAGAAAGGAATATCTCCCGAGATTCTCCCCGTTCTCGACGGACTCCAGGAGATATGAATAACCGCCTTCGTCAATTTTTAAAAAAGCCGATAGCGGCGTTTCGAAATCGGCGAGTATCTCCCGATAGACCGGGATCACATTTCCCTTTCGCGCGAGTTCCAAAAATTCTTTTTTATCAGGATAATACATAGTCCTCCGAGTAAATGAGACAAATCCTAAATCCTAAACTCAAAACTCTAAATAAATCAAAACACAAAATACAAAACTCAAAACACGAGCATCTAAACGTCCTATATGAATTCTTCTCATGCCACCTTACATTCCGAGCAAGCCTTTTGGTTCTTTCGTCTAAATCGTATGTTTTTGTGTTTGTGCCATTTGAGTTTATTTAGAGTTTAGTGTTTTGTGTTTAGGGTTTGTCATGTTACGCCCCATAAACATCCTTCGGGTCAAATACCCGTTCCCCTTCTATGGTGGTGCCGCCTTCCGC
>CAZOMD010000033.1:18267-21312 GCA_964580895.1 uncultured Planctomycetia bacterium
CCCGCGTTGACCCTGGTATAATAACAGCTAAAAAAACCTTCATGGCACGCGGCTTTTTCCTGTTCGACCTTTAAGAGTATGGAATTATTGGCGCAGTCAACGAACATATCTTTAACTGTCTGCACACATCCCGAGGTTTCGCCTTTTAACATAATCCTGCCTTTTGATCGGCGAAAAACATAAACCTTCCCGTCGTTTATCGTTTTCTCAAGCGCCTCCCTGTTCAGATAACAGAGCGTCAACACCTTTGAAGAAGATACGTCCTGTATCACAACGGGAATAAGCCCCTTGTCGTCAAAGTTCAATTTATCTATAAAACTCATTGCTTCTCCATTCCTCTTTTTTAGCGTTTAGTTTGTATCGCATAGCGCATGGAGCACCGTTCAAAAGTCTAAGGTCTAAAAGCCTAAAGCCATTGACTATTTCGCCTTCTGGACTTTTCGACTTTGGACTTTAGACCCTTTGACTGCCAACGTCCCACGTTCTACGAAACCGGCCAACCGTTTGTCCACACCGGGAGTGGGTTTTACCCACTCCCGGTGTGGACAAACCGCCTAATCCCTGATAACAACTCCCCTATCCCTCAAATGATCTTTTACTTCTTTTATCGAAAATTCCTTAAAATGGAATACCGACGCCGCTAACGCCGCGTCAGCTTTGCCATCCGTAAGAGCCTCGTAAAAATGTTCCAACTTCCCGCATCCGCCCGAAGCGATGACGGGTATATCCACGGCATTACTTATCGCGCGCGTAAGCTCTATATCATACCCGTCCTTTGTACCATCCCGGTCCATGCTCGTGAGAAGTATCTCCCCGGCGCCCAGACCAGCCGCTCTTATTGCCCAGCTGACCGCGTCTATCCCCGTGGCATCCCGGCCACCCCTCAAGTAGACTTCCCATAGACCCCGGCCCTTTCGTTTTGCGTCTATAGCGACGACTATACACTGCGCGCCGAACTTCTCGCTGGCCTCTTTCACGAATTCGGGCCGTTCGACCGCCGCCGTATTTATCGAAACTTTATCACACCCGGCGTAGAGGAGCTCTCGTATGTCTTCCGTGGAAGAAACTCCGCCTCCTACCGTAAACGGCATGAACACCTCTTCGGCGACGCGCCGCACGACATTGACCATGGTTTTTCTTTTCTCATGGCTCGCGGTTATATCGAGGAACACCAGCTCGTCGGCGCCCTCGTTGTTATATACTTTGGCGTTCTCCACGGGATCTCCCGCATCCCTCAGGTCAACAAAATTGATCCCTTTTACCACGCGCCCGTCTTTTACATCAAGACAAGGTATTATCCTTTTTGCAAGCATTTATCGCCTCTTTGAGATCTAGTTTTCCCTCATACAAAGCCCTGCCGACAATAACTCCGCTTAGCCCGATTTTTTCCATCCCTTTAAGAACTATGATATCCTCCAGCGAACTTATCCCGCCGGCCAATATCATCTTGATCTTTACCTCTCGCAGCACCTTTTTTATCCGGCTCGCGGAGGGACCGGCCATCATCCCGTCTTTTTGTATATCGGTATAGATCATTTCACCCGCTCCGAACGATCTTATTTTCTTGATAAAATCGAACACCCCCATATCGACCTCTTTGACCCAACCTCTCACCCGCGGTTTGAAGCCTTTTTCATCGACGCTTATTATGACCTGTTCCTTGAAAAGATCTATACAATCTTTCGCGAACTTTATATCCTCAATGGCCTTGGAACCTAGAACAACACGCCACGCGCCCGAGCTAAGCGCGTCTTTTATATCGCTCTCCTCCCGGTACCCGCCCCCGATCTCCACGGGGATATCCACAGCCTTGGTTATCTTCCTGAGAATAGAAAGATTCGCCGGATGACCCGCTTTCGCCCCGTCCAGATCGACAACATGTATAAGTTCAGCCCCCATCGACTCCCACTTCCGCGCCGCCTCCATTGGATCGATGTCATAATCGAGCTTTTTCCCGTAATCACCCTGGACAAGTCTTACCGTCTTACCGTTTATAAGATCTATCGCTGGTATTACTTTCATATTTTCGCGAAATTCTCCAATAGTTTTAATCCATTCAACTGCGATCTCTCCGGGTGGAACTGGACCGCATAGATATTGTCCCGCCAGATCATGGACGCGTAAGGTATGCCGTATTCCGTCTCTCCCGCGGTATCGTCATCGCTGGCAGCCTCGCAATAAAACGAGTGGACAAAATAAAAATACGTGTTATCTTTGATCCCGGAAAGGACCGGACATCCTTCCTTAACTATCCTGACTGTATTCCACCCTATCTGCGGTATTTTCAGGCCTTTATCTTTCTGAAAGTGTTTAACTTCTCCCCGGATGACGCCAAGACAATCACATCCCGTACCCTCCGAACTTTTCTCAAAAAGAAGCTGTAAACCCAGGCAGATGCCAAAAAACGGCCGCCCGCGTTCTATATGTTTCAATATGGGCTCTATTAAACCTCGTTCACGGAGCCCCTTCATCGCGTCGACTGACGACCCCACCCCGGGAAGCACTATTTTATCGATACCGCCAAGTTCGCCGACCTTGCCGCAGATCCTGACATCCTCCCCGATGTACCGGAACGCGCTAGATACGCTTTTTAAATTACCTGAACCGTAATCGATTATGCCGATCATAACAGTTTAATAGTTCAATGGTTAAATGGTTTAATAGTTCAAAACATAGCGCACAGCGTACTGTCTGAAAGTCCAAAGTCTGAAGTCGTAAAGTCCAAAAGTCTAAAACCTCTTTTCAGCCTAAGGCTTCAGCCAGAGGCTGATCAGCCTTGGGCTGAGACCAACCTCAGGCTGGGACTTTTTGACGTATGAACCTCCACCGCCTTACAGCGGTGGTATCATTCTTTTCGGGCCCCGCCCGAGCCACTTTGCGGCACCCTGCTCTCACCCCCACCCTCACAGGTGGGGAACTCCCGCGTGATTAGACCTTTCAACTTTTTGACTGTTCCTTCGTTCTACGTCCCACGTTCTACGGACTCTTTGCTTCTTGCCTCTTGCTTCTCTCTTCCGACTCTGACTCTTTGAATCTCTGACTCTT
>CAZOMD010000034.1:0-21129 GCA_964580895.1 uncultured Planctomycetia bacterium
TGTCGGAGCAATAAAAAAACTTAAAACTAACCGCGAAAAAAAACACATATTACGCATTATTTAACGCCTCTCATCATATAGTTAACTTTGCCCGCGTTTATGGAGCCCACCTGGGCTAAAGCCCGCTTTTCCCTGGGCGGAATACTCAAGCGGCCACCATTTATCCGCGCCCTAAAGGGCGCTGTTTTACCGTGTAGTATAAAGATTACATATAGATAGGCCACGTGGCAACTTTTAACATCAAACACTCGTACGATTCCCCGGTTAGGCATAAATCTTTAAGGCTGCCGGCATTATTTCGAATCGTATGGTCTTGACTCCCTCAAATATCTCGCCATCAACCATTAGCCGGGTTTCCTTATCAAGTTCTATGGAAAGACTTTTGGCTTGGGTAATGACCTTTTTACCAGGCAGCGGTTTCCCGCTGTAAAAACATGCCATTCCCACCATCTGTTTTATAGCGGTATTCCTGGAGATCGTAACGTCAAACATCTTGTCATATAGGCTCGCCGACGGAAAGATACGGAAATAACCGGCGTTTTTCGTGTTATTACAGAGAAGAACAGTGAAACTTTTGGATTCGGGAGTACCTCCGTCAACCGAGATCATAGCTGTGTGTACTTTTTGAAAGATCATAGACTTGAGTTCCGCCAAAAAGTAATCGGCCCTGTTACGCGTTCTTCCACTTTTATCCGCAACCATGACAATCTTTGGGGCCAAGCCTAAACCGGTCGTCGCGACCGCCACTCCAGAACGAGGACCGCTCATACCGCTGTAATCATATTTGATAAGATCTATCCGCCTGTCCTTACGCTCCATTAGAACGCTTATTGCCCCTTTTATGTCTTCGGGGATAAGAAGATCCTTAGCTAAACAATTACCACGCCCGAATGGAATGATCCCTAGAGTTTGATGCGCAAGGTCCATCGCGTTCACAGCCGTAAAGATCGAGCCATCCCCTCCGACGACTATAATGTCGTCTATATCAGGCGAGTTCCCGATGACTTCCCGCGCGTGCTCAGCGGTTTTCGTAAAAATTACTTCATTCTCGCCGACCTCTCCTTTTATGCGATCGATAAGGATAGACATCCCCGGCTTTAGTTTGTTTTTGTAGCAAATCGCGTTAACTATAGCTATTTTTTTTCTCATTTTATTATTTTTTAAATGTTATATGCGCTCTTTTTCCGGAACAGTCATACCTTATTGTTTGGATAGCATCGATGGCGACTTTATTTTTCACGGATAGAACATTGATCATATTTTTGGTGGATTTTATCGGGCTGGGATATACGACCCGCTTCTTTATCATCAACGCCGCTATGGCGGAACTGAAAGCGGAACCGGTGAGAAGGCTCCCGTATATCGGCGCGTATCCTTCTGTCCTTGCCTTGATAGAAAGTACTTTTGAGTAAACCGTTTCGTCCGATATCATTCCGTCCGCTTCGATAATATTTATATCACACGCCCCCGGTAGAGACCCGTTGTCCCCGACCGAGATGTCCGATATGCCACAATATCCTCCGCGAGAGGCACGCTTTGTCAGCAAAAAAAACACACTGCCTTCACCCGGCACCGAAAGCGGTCTTTTCGAAAAAGCGAACGGTCTTATTTTTCCGTCGCGCGCCGTAAATAGTTTTTTACTCCATATGTATTGCATCGCGCCGCTCAAGATATCTACCGCACCCAAAAGAACTTTGTCGCACCTTCCCTCGGAAATCCAGGCCTTCGCCAGGAGCAGTCCCGCGTGAAAAGGCATATCATGCTGGGAGATCGTCATCGTGGGGCCATGGCCTCCTGCCAATAGCGATATGTAATGGACAGCGGCGTTATGCAGAGAATTAGCGAATAAAGTAGGTGAAACGTTCTTCCCCCCGTAATCGATCATATCATCCAGCACCTTAAAAGTCGTCGCGTGCGGACCAAAGGCCGAAGTGGCAATTATCCCCATGCGGTCCTTCCCCGTGCCGTCCATAGGACAGGAGGCGTCCCTTAACGCATCCTTGGCCGCTATCGCTGCCATTACGCCGAATCTGTCCGCACGGCGTATTATCGATGATATATGATTATCACGCAGGTATACGTCAGGGACATGATACGAGAAAAAGGGTTTTTTTACCCGGGAAAGGCGCGAGACCTTCCGGGGGGACGCCCATCCCGCGCGAAGGGCTTTCTCTAGCGACGCTATGCCTTTCCCCCCCGCGAAAATAACGCCTATGCCCTTGATATACATTCTCTCCCCCGTCAATTTATCCATTAACCAGCCCGCTTAATGCGAACGGTTCAGTATTTAGTGTCTCGTACATAAAGTTGAAATCCATATTTTATCCGTATAGAAGTTCAGGACGTTCGATTATGATCGCGGCATTGTTCCCTCCGAATGCCAGTGATGTCGATAAAGCAAACGAACCATGTATGGCCGTTTCGCTACGCACAGGATCAACTGGGATTTTAGGGTCGTTATTCTTAAACCCCGCGCTAGCCGGTATTTTCCCCTCAAGCAAAGCCATGGAAGTCAAGACTGCGTCCATTCCTCCCGCCGCGCCAAGTGTGTGTCCGGTATACCCTTTGGTTGACAAAAACGTAAGTTTTTTCCCAAAGATCCGTGCCAGGACTACGGCCTCCGTTCGGTCATTGTCGACGGTTCCCGTGCCGTGTGAATTAACAAAACTTATATCGTCTGAAGAGATCCCGGTATCGTATAAGGCTTCTGTAACGGCTTTTTCAAGACCAAGACCATCTGGATGTGGCGCAGTAAGATGGTACGCGTCGTTCGCCGATCCGTATCCTGACAGATATAATCGAGGGGGTCTTTCGCGCGCGGCGGCGCATGTACCCGATTCCAGTACCAATATGCCGGCGCCTTCCCCGAGATTCAGGCCGTCGCGTTCGCGGTCAAAAGGCGCGCATAAGGACTCGCTTAGCACCCCGAGTGAACTGAATCCCGACATTGGCACGGGATCCAGTTCATCGGCTCCGCCGGCTATTACGATGTCGCATACTCCCCCTCTGATCCATGATAGGCCGGCACCGATTGCATCCGCTCCAGACGAACACGCGTTGACTATGGTAAGAGCGGGACCGCTGATCCCCAAAATGTCCTTAATGCGTTTGGAAACGTTTCCGCTAAAATATCGCGCGATCTCCGCCATGGATGCTTTCCCGGTTTTTCTATATGTTCGGTAAAAATCCGTATAAGTAAACTGGCAATCAACGGTTGTTCCTATGCATACGCCGATCCGGAGACCGGATAGGTCGTCGGATGACAGGCCGGCATCGTTTAGGGCCTCGGCCACGGCGCAGAACGCCAAGGAAGTCGTGCGTGTTTCGTTTTCAGTTCCCTTTCGCGGGATAAAGTTGCTTACCTGGAAGACCGGGGAGGAAATGTCTGTTCGGAATAATGAGACAGGGCCAGCCAGGCGCCGTCCAGCCTCGATAGAGGCAAGCACCTCGGGAACGGTTTTTCCCGCGGAACAGATTATTCCCATTCCGCTTATGGCGACTTTAAGGACGTTTTGGTCGTATTTTCTTTTGTTCTTCATTAATGGAGTTATCATATATATATTGGGCTAAAGTATTGACCGATTGAAATATTTTTTGGCCCAAGGCTATATCTTCAATCTCGACTCCGAAATTACGCTGGACCAGGACGACTATCTCCGCCGCGTCCAAAGAGTCCAGGGGCAAGTTGCCTCCGAAGAGCGCTTCGTCGTCCCTGATGTCCTCCGGTTTAATGTCTCCCAGAGACAGTTTCTTTACCATAGCTCTCTTGAGTTCTTTTCTGATAGAATCCAGCTCTTTCTCTTTTCGCTGAGACATAAATAGCCCCCTAATAAATATCGGTGATCCATTATTTTTTTTAATGATCTGTTCCAGCCCAGTTACGGCCGGGGTCCAATTCCACTTTTTTGTAAGTCCCGTCTTCTTTCTCTTTATTAAAAACCTTCAGATATAATCTGGCCATTTTTACCTCCTTGCTGCAGTCGCCATAGAAGGTCTTCCACGCGTAATCGTACATTTTCTCGAGCGATTCGACGCTCATCTTCGCCGGTCTGTAAACGACTTTGTCAGCGGTGTATTTCGACCAATCATTATGAAGGATCCGGTCTTGCCTTTCCATATGCGCTCTTATTGGAGTGTGGGGAAAAGGCGTAAGAATGGTGAATTCCGCCAGATCCAGGTCGACTTCCAGCAAAAAATCGACAAGGCGCTTTATGTAATCTTCATCGTGATGGTCCATCCCCAGTATCACCGCGCCTTTGATACCTATCCCGTGGTCTTTATAGCGTTTGATCCTGTTTCGGATAAGCTCGGATGTATCGACTATCCCCTGATAAATGAACCAGCATCCTGACTTCGCGGCAAGTTCCGCTATTTCGTCGGTGTCGGATATAGGATGGGATACCCATTTCTTTTTTAGCGGGATCATTGCCGTAAAAAGCGCCTTTTGCCAATTTTCATCTTGCGCGAGCGAGTTGTCGACGATAAAAATACGTTTATTATCGATATTCTCCATTTCGTTGATAACCTGCCCTAAAGAACGCGGTCGGAATTTATGCCCTCCTAAATAAGGGGTGCAGCAAGGGAAACAGTCCTTTTCGCATCCTCGGGAAGTGTGGACAAGATCGAGCATCTGCATACCGCGGAAATTATAAAGATTTTTTTTGAGCAGATCTCGCCGGGCGCCGCGGATCAAAGCGGTGTCCGGAAGGTCCAAGTGACGGTCGTAGATCGTTTTCAGTTTTCCCCGCTTAAAATCCTCGATGACCTCGTTAAACCGTCCTTCCGCCTCTCCTCGGAATATCGCGTCGGCATGCTGAAGGGTTTCCTCGCTGTGGAGAGTAGTAGCTATCCCTCCGAAAATAACCTTCTTCCCGGCTCCGCGGTACCGGTCCGCGATCTCCCAACCGCGGGGCAATTGGCACGTTAACATTACCGACACGGCAATAAGATCCGCGCTTTCGGAAAAGTCGATCTTTTCCACGTTTTCGTCACAAAACGATAGTTCAATATTTTCATCCAGAGCGGCGGCAAAACAGATGGGACTGTGTGGAGGGAGAGTAAACTCCGTCTCATATTTAAGTTTCTTCCATTTTGGGTAGATTATTTTTATTTTCATGAGTTATACGGTTCTTATGCTATATGATCTTCCACTATTTCGTCAATGTAAGTTTTCCTTCGCGCCTTTTCCAGAAAAATGTCGAGCTTATGACCAGGGGCCGGGGACAAAACGGTTTCCCCTGCCAAAGAAAAACAAACGGTCCCGGTTGGATCGGAACTTACAACGAGCATCGCGCGCGCTTCGCCGCGGTCTATCATGTTGCCGGCGACAAGGAGAAGATTAGTGGTCTGCGCGGCGTCGAACATAATGTGCATCAAGGGTCCTTTAAGACCGAAAAATATCGCTGTTTCCGCCAACGGGCTGGTAGGCAGCGTATAGATAAAAAGATTCCCACGCGCAAGTTTTCTTCCGTGCCGATAATAATCACTGAAATACGATAAATTTGACCTCAGCGACCCCGAATGATTAGCTCCTATTATGCCCGTATCCGCCGTTATTTTTAAAAAATCCGTTCCGAATATGGCCAATGCCGCGGCGCAAAATGTTAACTTTGATTCCTCATCGAACCTGTCAAAATTTCGGACCGGTGACGTCATCAAAGTTTTTTTGACGATACACGCGTAGAGCCCGTCCATGTCCGTGTCTCTCCGATCAATACCGCCTTGGAGGCAGCCGTATTTCTTTTTCGTTATCCAACCCATTCCGTGCAACACTGCCATGATGAACCCTCAGAATCTGTTCTTTTTGGGACGTATTTTTCTGACAGCCCGGAAAATACCCGCAAAAAGCGATATAATATGTTCGGAGGCCGACCTTTTGCCGAAACAACTGCGCCTTTCGAGCGCATCAAGGAGCTCCCTGAGCGAGTCTTTCTTCGGCTGAGTTTTTTCCGCGCTCATAGATACCGCCCTTGCCGCGACATCTCCGCAGTAACAACAATCTTCATCACAAACCGATCGACTGCAGTCATGTGTCTCGTAATGTTCTATAAAACCGTCAAGTTTCCGGTTGTCTATATAGACATGGTCTTCGCTTTCCCCTAGTTTAGCGATTGTTTTTATCGTGTTCATTTTTACATGCCAAGGCTGAAAAAGCCAGAAAGCCGCATCCCCGATAAGATGTTCTCTCTCCCCTTTCATTGCGGGATACGGGATAATATCGGCCGCGTTTCCCTCGTATGTGCCGTCATTATAAGCCTTTACCGCGCGTATGATCCATTCCGTCGGTTTGATCCTGTCCCCTATCTTAAAGCGGGTTATCCCCATATCTTTATATTTATACAGGTCCTCCGGCCTCACAAAGCGTCCCCGGATAAATTCCGACGGTTCGTTCAATCTTCGTAACGCGCATTTGTAAGCATGATAATCGATGTAGAACCCTTTTGTTTTCTTGTCCAGAGCCCCCGCGTGCCCTATGCACGGAGCGTGAGTGACAGAATCCGGGCATTGGTACAAACACATCGTATTGGCAAATATCTCTATTTCGCAGCCGACGGACTGCGCAATCCTTCGGAGTACCGGAAAATCACGGTTAACATCAGTCCACAAGATGATCCGGTCGGCGCCGCGTTCTTCCCATATTTTCGCCTTTCTGATCGAGTCGATCCCGGCAAAGGTCGAAATTATCGTCCGTATCCCGGGAAAATTACGCTTTATGAGTTGTAACATGTACGGCATGGTTACAACAAACGCATCGACCCCGGAACCGACAAGCCGGGCGATAAATCCCGACAGCCGGTTATTATAATCACGGGTCAATTCGAAGTTCGACTGGCATGGTGAATTCAATAGATATGTGAAATATAGGCCCTGCCGGTGAGATTCTTTGATGGCTTCACCTAATAGGCCGTGATCGATATTCGCCATAAGAAATGAGGGGCGACCGCCTCCTACCAGATCACGTGTCAGCTTACCGTAGACACTCTCGACTGTCCCGTATGCGGCCAGCCGCGGAATAAGCGATATATCGCCGTTAAACGCCACACTTAGGCGTGTTTTTCTCTCTGCCATGATCCATCCCCGGATTCACTTCGCGCCGTGATCCGTTCTTTTAGAGGGTAACCTATTAAATACGTGATCCTCATGAATTTGACATTGTCGGGAACAGCCTGGCCCGACTCCCAGACATATCCATCTCCTTCAATATCCCGTGCTATGCCTATAAGCTCCTCTTGTGTATAAGTCCTAAGACTTGACACTATCGCATCCCAAAGCATTACGACCGGTACTATCGGGATTAAATAGGTCCAAAACATCCTTCTAAACGCCAAAGGCCGTATAAACGGAGTGATAATCATAACTATTAAAGGTGTAAACAACGTAAGAAAAATCGTGCCTATCCGCCTTTCCGTAAATTCAAAAACGCACACGGGTACATGTTGGTCAGATGCTTCCCGCAGTATATTTTTAGCGGTCTTTCGGTCAAAATGGTGAAACGCGGAAAAGACCGTTCTTATGCCCCATAGGTCCCTCGGAATGTTCGACGCATCAACCGGCGTACCCATATATTCAATGTTCCGTCCCGAGGGTTTACCAATCAGTGATTTTTTTATCGCGGTACTGGGGTATTTATCGCTTAGGATAACAGATACGTTCGTATTTTCATTCCGCAGCCGGTCATACAAATGTGCCCAGGGACCTCCGCTGCCGGAACCAATATCGACTATCCGCGATATATTTGTCGCCTCAACAACTTTTTTAATAATAAGAGCCGCCGGTTCGTACCATTTAAACTTCGACATGCTAAACCCAAGAACATCCGTCATACAGTCACGGAAAACCGACGGGAACCAAGGCTGATCCTCAAACTCAAACAGGTGGAATCTTTTCATTTTTGCAAAAATAAGTCCTATTTAGAGATCAACAGTGCGCAATTCACCCCTCCGAAGCCGGAGTTAACGGACAAGCTCGTCGTTTTATCAAAAACCATCGGGGCCGTTGATACCCACCCCACGGCATTATCGTCGGGATCAATAAGATTGACTGTCGGCGGAGTGACTTTTTCCCTCAATGACCGTAAGGTGACGATCACTTCAATAAGCCCCGCCGCGCCTAATGTATGCCCGATACCGCCTTTTATGGAATAGGTCGGCAGAGGATGCGGCCCAAAAACAGCATTAAAAGCTCTCATCTCCATGGTGTCATTGTATAAAGTCCCCGTACCGTGAGCGGATATACTGCCTATATCCCCGGTAGACATTCCGGCCGACGCTAAGGCTTTCCAAATGCTCTCCGCGAGACCGCTGCCATCTTTTAGCGGGCCAGTCATATGATTAGCGTCATTGGTCATACCCCATCCCGCTATCTTGCCCAAAACGGGCCTTTTTTCCCTCATAGCGCGGGCCTTGCTCATAAGAAGCAGGAAAGAAGCTGCTTCACCGAGACTTAAACCGCTCCTGTTCTTGTCGAAAGGACGCGCCGATTCTTTGTCCAGCGCCATCAGCGATTGAAATCCCGCGAAAACGAACTCGCTTACGCTGTCCGCGGCAACGACCAATGCCGCGGTACATTCCCCGGAAATTATCGCGGAAGCCCCGCTTGCCACGGCGATGGCTGACGACGCGCAAGCCGCCGAAACCACGGATCCCGTGCCGCTTACCCCGCTTATTTTTTTTACTTTACCGAGGAGCCGATCGGGACAGCTTCCATCCGCGTTCTTGTCGCCGGCAAGAACGGATCTTTCCAGCAGATCTATCTCCCCCGCTGTCGTCGCGAGAAAAAGGCGCGCATCTATCGGAAAACTTTTACTCCGTTCCGCGAAAAGCGGCGTAAGCATCTGCATGACCAGCGAGTTTTCTCTGTCATATTTCAAGCCGGGAACGACCGCAGCTGTGTTCGCACAAGAAGTCTCGCCATCGAATCTTTTGAACCGTTTAATCGCCGTTTGGCGCGAAAATAGGCCGTCCCAGCAGGCATCCAGCCCCAACCCATAAGGCGTTATCATACCGTAATCCGTTATTACAGGCCTGTCGGAAATCATCTAAACAGACACTCATCTTTCTCTATAGGAAATAATACCTTTACGGCATCCGGCATTCTTCCAGCACAATGGATCGGATGCGAGATAATCCCCGGTCAGGTTATAGGCCGCGCCGCGGCATCCGTAGCATTCCTTCAATTTATCGCATTTTCGACAAGGACCTTTGATCTTCTCTTTGTAGTTTTGGAGATCGTTGATAACTTCACTTGTGGCAAGTATATTAGCCAGCTTATCATGTCTTATGTTCCCGGCCGCGATTTGTACCCCTACGCAAGGCATAACATAACCGCTAGAGGTGATAAGGCAGGAGAACAGATGGCGCAAACATTTTGCCCCGACAAGCGGCGGTTGAGGTTCCCATATGTGTCCATAAAGTGCGCGGTCTATTTCAGATATTTTATGAAAAAGTTCATCCGCTTCTAGGGGAGCTATATGGGTAAGATCATCGGTTTTTGCCCCCCTTACGGGTGTTATCGTTTCAAAATATGGGGTGATATTCTCGCGACGCAGCCATTTCCACATTTCGGCCACTTCATTAACGTTTTGACGGCATATAACAGTACTTACACCAAGCGGCATCCCTTTTGCCGGGTAACCGGCTTTTTTCAGATTTTTCAATGCACTTTGGATGATACGGAAAGCCCCCTCTTTCCCCGCGAGGAGGTCCTGTATCCTTTCGTCGAAAGTGTTCACTTTTAGGACCACTTGTACTTTCTGGTCGTATAACCATTCGGCAGTATCCGCATTAATATTGGTACCGTTAGTGAACATCTTTGCAGCAAGACCAGATCCACGGATGAACTTTATCATTTCCATTACATGGGGATAGATCATTGGCTCCCCGCCGAGGATTATGACTTTTCGGGCACCCAGCCCTTTCGCCTGCAGGATAACGCCCCTCATCTCCCTGCGGGACAGTTCATCTTCACAGGCGAAGTTCTTGGGTATATAACAATGCGGTTTATTGTTTAAGGATACGGCGCCCACCGAGATCTACACGGAGAGCAGCCTGCGCCCCTGTAGCAGTAAACCCATCTTTTCCGGCGCGTAGTCAAAATCAGTTATCCGGTTATAACAATTGATCATTTAATGCCTCTTTTATCAATAAAACGTAATGGCTTCCGGGCGTTTTCGGGATAAACGGCGTTTTTTAGGAGAGCAAGGGGCCCGATCATGACAATAGGCTTGACCCTTAGCCGCGCCTGCATCATTTTCTGGATAAAATCGGCTGTACAGGAGCTCTCCGAAACTGAAGCATGAACCGTAAGAATGTCGGAAAGATCATCGGACCTTGTCACGTCAAGAAAATATTCCTGCACTTCACCTATCCCGTCAAGAATGTCACAGACGGCCTGTGGATAAATAGTGGTTCCTTTTATCTTCATCATCTGGTTCTTTCTCCCCAGGATCGGACCTAATCTCGAGGTGGATCTTCCACAAGCACAAGGCCCGTTCAAAAGAAAGCTTATGTCCCCCGTTTTGAACCGAACAAGGGGCATTCCTTCGACTCCCATCGGGGTTACCACCACTTCTCCCGCGGTTCCATCCGGGACGTTCCTCCCCCTTTCATCCACGATCTCGATAACGGCTAGTTCCGGCTGAAGATGACCTCCGTTTGACGCTGTGCATTCGCAAAATGTAGTTATGGTCTCGGAGGAAGCGTACGTGGAATATAGCTCGGCCTGCCATAGATCTGACAGGGTTTCCGCGATAGACAGAGACCGCATTTCTCTGTCCCTCAAAGGATCGCCGATGCAAACCAGCTTCTTTACATCTATCGTTCCGGGGTCAATGCCTATATTCTGGCGCATGTAATAACCCAGTTTTTTCAGAAAGGACGGTACACCTACGATAACGGTCGGCCGTACCCTTTTAATCACGGATATATGGCCTTCCATCGAATTGTTTCCGCTTCTCACGCTGGCGGCGCCGATACTGCGAGCGCCGAGAAAATACGCCAGACCGGCGACAAAGCATCTGTCCATAGTGCATGTCAGGATCACAACGTCCCTGTCCGATATCCCGCATCCGCGCATGGCTTGCGCCTCGTTGTACGCGAGACGGACAAGATCATGTTCCGTATATTTTACGCTGATCGGCTCGCCCGTGGACCCTGAGGAAAACACGATATCGACTATACGCTCCGCGGGGACAGCGAGGAACTCATTATCGGACCTTGCGATGTCCGATTTTTCGGTAAACGGTAGCATCGATAAGGAATCCGGATCCACGTCTTCGGGACGGATACCTGAAGAGGCAAATACCCTGCGGTAATAACAGGAGTTTTTGGCGCAATGCCCAAGGTGTCTCTTCAGGAGAGTTTTCCGCGTCTTTCCGATCGTATCCGCGTCTTTAAACGCCAAATCTCTGTATCTGCTAAAGTCATTTATCATGTTTTACGTCTTCGTCTTTTAGCCTGCGTCAGAGTCTTTCCGGCTTTAGCTGGTCGTATTTTTAGATATTTCCCGAAAACCACACAGGCGTTATTCCCCCCGAAAGCGAACGAATTGTTCAATACAACGTTTATTTTTGTTTTTACGGCTCTATTGGCGACGATATTCAGCCTGCATTCTGGATCGGGAGTCTCGTAATTTATCGTCGGAGGGATAACGCCTTTACATATTGACAAACAGCAACTGATCGCCTCGAGTATGCTTGCGGCGCTCAAAGCGTGCCCGAGCATTGATTTAATAGAGCTTACGTATATATTGTCAGTATCCCTGCCGAAGACTTCGCGGATCGCCATGGCCTCAGTCCTGTCATTGTTCAGGGTAGCCGTTCCGTGCGCGCTGATATAATCAACATCTTTTTTTTGCATCCCTGAATTCGATATGGCCTTTTTTATCGCGTGCTTCATGCCGGACTTTGTGGGATTGACCATGTTCTGGGCCCCGCAACTTATTCCATAGCCTAAAACCTCGGCATATATTTTCGCGTTCCTGTCCAACGCGCTTTCCATATCTTCGAGTATAATCATCCCCGCCCCCTCGCTTATGATCATTCCCTGCCTGTTCCGGTCGAACGGACGGCATTTATCAGGGGCAACCACAAAAAGACGGTTAAAGCCGGCATATATGACCTGTGAGAACGCATCCACTCCCCCGCAGAATACCGCCCTGGCTTTCTCGTCTTTTATAAGATCATATCCCTGGGCTATCGCGTAGTTCCCAGCGGAACAAGCGGTCGAAACGGTATTGGCGATGCCTCGTATGCCAAATTCACGACAAATAACGACGACGGGGGTATTTATCGCAGCCTTGGCTGCCAGATAGGCGCGTTGCTTCTCATCGCGTCGTGTGCTGCATGCCGGACCGATCTGCCTCAGGATCAGAGGATCCGCGGCAACCGCGCCCATGACCACCGCGACGTCTAAAGGATCATATCCCGCAGCCGGGAAGTTACAGTCCCGCGCGCCTTGCTTTGCCGCCGAGAGAGCGAATTGCGCGGTACGGCTTATTTTCTCCGGCGTATCGGTAAAGGCGGCGGGATCAAAATCCTTCACTTCCCCAGCCTTATGGGTGCGATACCGCGCGCTGTCAAACTGGGTAACATCCCCAATCCCCGACCTGCCGGCGACGAGATTTTTCCAAAACGTGGGTATCTCGATACCTATCGGTGAAACGATCCCCATCCCGGTTACGACTATTCTTCGCGTAAAACTCATTATTTGACCGACCGTTTTTTCGCCAAGGCCAGGGTGAATTCACCCCTGGCGACCATTTTCCCGTGGATCTTGGTTTCCGCGCGCATGACCCCGGCATTGGAGATTATTTTTACGGGACTAACCGTTATGTCCAAAGTGTCCCCTTCCCCGGCCATTCTAAAAAACCGGGCCCGGCTGGAGGAAAGAAAAAATACATGGTCTTTCATATCGAAAGAACCGAGTTTACCCAAGAGCAACGCGCATGCCTGTACCATGGTTTCCGCGATCAGGTGCCCCGGCATTACGGGTCTGCCCGGGAAGTGACCTTTAAAATACCATGCCCCGCGCTTTAATCGCTTCTTCGCCGTCAGGGTCCTGCGGTCTTCGGGCAGCTTTACTTCATCAAGCATCATTAAAGGGCCTTTTACCGGCATAATGGTTTTAAGATCTTTCTCCAGATCGATCCTGCTTCCCTTCTGATGTCCCATATCGCGTTACCCCTTAAACGTGAGTATTTCGTCCATTTTTTTTCGCCCGGGCGGCGAAACCTTTTCCGCCGGATATCCCACGGTCAGAAGCGCCATGAGTTCATCTTTAGATCCGACAAGAGAATTGATCGCTCTTTCACGGAATAGCGGAGCACCCAACCATGCTGCGCCCAATCCGTTAGCATGTAATAACAATAGTAGGTTCTGAACCGCGCATGAAACGCTTTGCACCTCACAGATGTATAAGTTTCTGAACGCGCGCCGTCCGATCGTCCTCAAACGGTCGTATTTATATGATAACCTTTTTTTGAACACGGCGCTCCGGTATACAAGGATCACCGCGGGGGCATTTTCGATTATGCGCGCATCATCCCGCAGCATCATCCTGGACAAAATCAGTTCGCCCTTTTTCCGGCATGCGATCAGCGTGGCAAGTTTCATTTTTGTCTCACCTTCGACTACGATGAACCTCCAAGGCTGGAGATTGTGGATAGAGGGAGCATATCTCGCGGAATCGACCGCTTCCCGGAGAACGCTCCGGGGCACTTTATCTCTTTTGTATTTTCTGATGGTCCGTCTTCGCGTTATGGCAGAAATTATGTTCATTTGTCCCTCTTAGCTAAAAGTCCGGTCGTCAGGTCTATAAGACTGTCAAGGTTCACTACCTCTGACAGGCTTTCTTCCGGGATCTCGATCTTGAACGTCGTTTCGATCGCGGCCAGGATTTCCAGCGCTCCCATGGAATCCATGCCAAGTCCGCTCTGGAATTCATTGGCGGCAATCACGTTTTTTTTTGTTATGTTAAGGACTTCCGAGATGATGGTAACGACCCTCTTTTTCACCTCGCTCTTTGACAATTTCGCGGCTTTTTTTGTCCTGCCTTTTCGGCTCGCGCGCGTTTTGATCCCCGCTTTTTTTTCGCTTTTCTTCTGTGCCTTCGTCCTGCGTTTCTTCATGCCGCCAACCCCCCGTCTATTATCAACGTCTTCCCGGTGATATAACTCGCCTTTTCAGTGGCGAGGAACAGCACTGATTCAGCGACCTCTTCCGCCGTTCCGAAACGTTTAAGCGGGGTCTGGGCAAGTATGGCCGCGCGCACGGAATTCTTTACCTTGGTATCGGTAGAGCCGGTCCGGATGAATCCCGGCGCCACAGCGTTGACCCTAATACCGCAGGGTCCGACCTCTTTTGCCAGGGCTTTCGTGAACCCTATAAGGCCGGCTTTACTCGCGCAATAATTGGTCTGACCGGCGATCCCCACAACGCCGGAAAGAGAGGATACGTTTATGATATTCCCGCTCTTTTGTTTCATGAACGTGAATATGCAGGCGCGTGAAACGTTGAACGCGCCCGTCAGATTGGTGTCGATCACCTTATTCCATACTTCATTGTCCATCATTAGAAGGGGTTTATCCTCAAAAGTGCCGGCATTATTGACCAGGATATCGATTTTCTTAAAATCGCGTTTTACTTTTAGAATAAGTTCCCGTACGTCCTCCGGCCGGCGGACATCAAGCTGGTATCCTCGGGCCCTTCCTTTAGAGGATCTTACGGTCCTTTCCGCCATTTTTCTGTTCTTCGCAAAAGTAAATGCCACTCGGCAGCCTTCGCTTATGAATTTCTTGACGATCGCGCCGCCGATGCCGCGCGTACCCCCTGTTATTATGGCGACTTTATTTTTTAAAAGCATATTCCCTCCTCACGCTTGCGATCCCTTTTGAAATATAATGCTCAAACATATCGGTTATCCTCTCGCGGCTCATCTTCGGAACTTCGATGCCCGATCCCTTTAGCATCAGCGCGGTATCGCGCATATCGAATGAAAGGTTTTGCCGAAGATACGGCGAAGCGGTCCCAAGTATTTTTTGCTGGACAAATGTTAACTTGCCGGCCTTGAATCCCCTGGGGTCTACAAGCGCCGGCTTCCTGACCCCGATAACGGCGCTAACTGTGTTGATAACGGCGCTGACCGCGACCGGTTCTGGGTTTACGATATGATATACCTTATCCTCTTTTCTCGCCTTCGCCGATGATATGCGGTATATCATCTCGGCCGCCACATCGACCGGTATAAGATTAAAAATGGCGTCACGGCCCACCGGCAACTCGTCAAAGTTATTGGAAACAAGCATCATCAGGAACCGGAACGACAATGAAAGATTGCTCTTATCGGCCGGGGGAGCATCCGTAAGAACACTCGGACGGTATATGTCTATCGCAAGCCCCTTTTTTTGATACGCGCGCACGGCCATTTCCGCTTCAAATTTACTTTCTTCATAAGTATTGTTGAACTTCTGCCCGATGTCCGTGTCTGTTTCTAAAAAAACACCGTTATGGTTTCCCGCGATATACGCCGTGCTTATGTGATTGATCCGTTTCAACCGGCCGTTTTTCAGGCGGAGCGCCGTTTCCAACAGGTTTTTTGTCCCCTCTACGTTCACCTTACGGATATCGTCGAGCTCCCATCCGAATTCACTGATAGCAGCGGCATGATAGATCGTCGTTATCTTTTTCAGAGCAGACAATCCCTCCGGCGATATCCCCAGGCGGGGACGCGATATGTCCCCTTCGATAAAGTGCAGTCTGCGCGCCACATCCCGCCTGAATCTTCCCGGCATGCCCCCCGATATTTTCTCTGCCAGTTTTTTACCCCGCGCCCGAGCAGAGGTTCCCTCCTCAGGTCTGATCAGGACATGCACATGATCGGCCCCAGAGGCAATGATCTTTTTTATAATATTCGACCCTAAAAATCCAGTTCCGCCGGTCAGCAAAACATGTTCCGTCATTGATCGATGCCTCACGTCAGACCCCTCCTATAATCATCGATGAGTTAAACCCGTTACTACTGTTCGCGTTAACAAGTACGTTAGTTACGGACCTTAAACGGAGGGCCTTGTGTTTGACGACATTAATATCTGACAGCACCTCGCCCTCGCGGTAGTTCAAAACAGCTGGAACAGTGTTCGTCGCGAGAGTCATTATCGCCGCCGCGATATTAAAAGGTCCGCTAACGCTGAAGGCCTCCCCAGTCATGGATTTTATGGCTGTGACGGGTATTTTTACGCGATAGTCGTCGCAAAGGCGTTCGATCGCCCGCGCCTCGGTCCGGTCCCCCCCTTTTGTGGAATTCGCGGAACCAAAAATACAAGCTACATCCATCCGCTTTTTCCCAGAACATTCAATAGCCCTGCGCATGGCCGAATAGACCCCGTCAGAATTTCTGCTTAAACCAGCTTTTGTCAAGGGATCGAATGAAGATCCGAAACCTTTTATTTCAGCGTATATATCGGCCTTACGGCGTCTGGCCCCGGCCAGGCTTTCAAGGACAAATAGGCACGCGCCTTCTCCGGGGAACATGCCGGCCCTTTCCTTATCAAATGGTTTGAGCAGTTTTGCTTTTTTTTTGCCGCGCGTCGCGGCGGGAAGACATTTTAGATATGAAAGCGCCTCGAAGACATCGCGTGATAAGGCTTCCGCGCCTCCCGCGAGGACAACCGAATAGCCGTAACGCCTTAGCATGGTACAAGCGTTGAAAATGGCATCCAGGCCGGATGATGACGGGTTAGAGAATGTAGTGCTGAAACCCGTGATATTAGCTGCCATCGAGATGTGGCTAGCCGAAGCGTTGGGACATACATTCGGAAAGGCGGCAGGAGAAATGAACTTAGGCCCGTCTTTTTGTATACCTTTATCAAGGACGGTTATACCATCAATATTCCCGACTGATATCCCGAGTGAAACTCCGTACTCCGGGCCTTTTTTGTTTGGAACGGGATAAACGAGCCCCGCATCCACAAGAGCCAGTTTTGAAGCGATAAGCCCGAACGATGTAGCACGGCTGATGTGTCCTGGGAAATTCCGTCCAAAGTATCTCTTTGTTACTGTTTCGGGGACTTCCCCTGCTACCCGCTGGGGAAGGCTCCGGGTTTCGAAGTTCTTAATACTCCGGATCGCGGACCGGTGGTTCCGGATACCGCTCCAGAACTTTCTTTTTCCCGCTCCGAATGGCGAAACTATCCCTATACCGGTTATTACTACTCTCGCGTAATCTACCATATCATTTTTTTAGCTCCCTGAATATAAGCCGGAAAAACATGTACGCGTCACGCAAATGTCGTATATGACTGCGTTCATTCTCGTAAATAGATCTAATATTAACCGAATCGATGATAAAACCTTTTTTAGAGGCCTTAATGAGTATTTCCGGTATTATGTCATATTTTTCGCCGGTAAGGCTAATCTTCTCAAAAACAGTCCGTTTGAAAACCCTATACCCGCATAACGCGTCGTTGATATCCTGTCCGGATACCGCCGAAATAATAATTGAAAAAACATGATTAGTGGCCCATCGATGCAACGGCATACCGCGCGGGGAATCCATCCTGTTGCCGGCGACGATATCCGACCCGGACCGGTATATCTTATCGAGGAAACGGAACAATTCATCCGGATCATGCTGTCCGTCAGCATCCAGCGTGACTATCAGTTCATAGTTATTTTCAAGCGCGTACCGAAATCCTTTTCGGAGGGAGTGCCCCAGACCGAGATTTTGTCCGTTCTTTATAACAATCATCGCGTCTTCTTCCGCGATCTGGGCGGTCAAGTCCGAAGAACCGTCATCTATCACGACGATATCGACTCTCTGTGCTTTACGTTTCCGGATGACATCTTTTATTTTTCGTTCTTCATTATATGCGGGGACCAACGCGCAAATCTTATTCATAATAAGAGTGATTTACTAAGTGTCATCCCACCGCGCGGGAGGGTTACAGGAAGCCGTAAAAGTACAAAAACCAGCTTCAGAATATAACGTCAAAAAATAAATATAGCTAATTATACCAAGCGAGATATTGTTGTCAAGCAGATATGAAGCGGCCTTATATCAATATTGACAAGGAAGTTATTTAATCATAATTTCAACGGCATTTATGCTTGCCGCGAAGCAACAACGCGATAACACCGATCAGACCCGATATTATCAATCCCATCAAAGGAAGCTGCGCGACCGTTAACCCCAGCCCTATCGGGATACTATCCGCTCGGAAATACTCTATCACGAACCTTAACAAACCATATAATAAAATCGTGCTAAAAAAAGTGATCCCAGGTGGGGAAACATCTTTCCTGGCATAAATAAACCGCGTACTGATGAAAATAAAGAAAAGCGCGATCGATGAATATATTTGTGTCGGATGTATCCGCGTCCCGGGAAAATTGGGGTGAAGAACACCCCAAAACATATCGGTAGGTTTGCCATAGCAGCATCCTGACAAAAAACACCCTATCCTTACAAATGCGAGAACAAGAAATAACCCGGGAACCAAAAAATCACAGATCTCAAGGAAACTTATGGTTTTGGACCTGACCTTTGCGAACAAAATAAACCCGAACAGCGCGAAGACAAGAGAACCGAGAAAAGCATGGCCGTGACTGGTAAAAGGGAGATGTCTTGAAACGGCCACCCCGGTCAATGATGTTTTCTGCAAAAAAATAGCAAAGAGCTTCCCCCCGACAAGACTAAAATACACGATAACCGCGACACATCCGATGACCCCGCGTCCGCTCAGAGGAAAATTTTTTGGACGCATAACCAAGCCAGCCGCTAACGCGACAACTAAACCGACTACAAAAAAAAAGGCCCAGCTCGAAATAGCGAATGGCGTGCCTATAAAGAAATGTTTATACATTTTAGTTGTCCGGGATCATGTGTTACTTATTTTACTTTTTGATAAGTGTACTTGATTAAAAACACAAAGTCAATCCACGAATATCCGGTTTATCATTTCTATGAACCCAGATGTCGACATGATGGTCGTGGCTTAGTACCGCGAGGAGACGAATTATTTTTGAATGCTTATTTTTTCGATCTTGGGAAGGATATTTTTCGCGTCCAAAAGGTTCCCGTTCTCATCGGTTATGTCACACCATTTACGGGATTGGATCTCTTGCATGGTTTCTTGGGCGCCTATTTTGTTCTTTATGATAAAATCATTACGCCCATACGTTCTTTCCGCCGGGATAAGCCTTCCAGTCCTGTCCAATTTATCCAACAGCTCGCCGGCGAAGGCCATTTGCCCCGCGAAAAGACATATAATAAGTAATAACGCGCTTAGGTGCTTCACTTCTACCCCTTTACCTTTGGTTTTATTATAACAAAATGTAACTTTTATTTCAACTTATTTTTTTGATTTTCTGAGGGAGCGTAATTCACGTAACACATTGTAAATAGACGCATTGCGTAAATTAGAGACATTCATTTATATTATTGTAGCGGAGGGTTTTAAACCCTCCGCTAACAAATATCGACCGTCCAGCAAAGAAAAAGGCCCCCGCACAAGTGCAGGGGCCTCTCACCATGCCATGCTTATCTATAAGCATCGGCAGGATTTGCATTATTTTATATTTCACTTTTCATTCACGTACCTTCCCCGATAAAACTCTAACTTACAGGATTCTCTACCGGCGGTTTTTTGCCGCTTTCGGCCGGAACCGCTTTTCCCTCGGACATCTTCGGAGAGAACAATGGATCATTCCTCTGGGCCAACGACTCTTCTTCAACTTTTTTTCGTTCTAATACCTCTTCGTTTATCTTTAAACTTATTTCATCGCTGACGACCTCCGCCTCCTCTTTCAAAGAAAGCTCTCTGGCGATCCCCTCCTGTTCCGCGATTATTTCCGTTCTTATTTCCGCAAAATCATCAAGACCAACCATGCCATTCTTGTTAATGTCAGCTTTAAAGTCATATAGCGCGCGAGCATGCTCATTCTGAGACCCGGCTATCCCCCGATAATGCGCACTCCATTCGTTGAGATCCACCTGATCGACGTGTCCATCTCCGTTTATGTCCGCGCTGTTCCCTGTTAATTCCTGCCCTATCGCCTCGGACAGTAAATTGTAATCATTTGGGCCTATAAACCCGTCATTGTCAAGATCGGCTCTTTCGTTAAATTTTTTATCCCCTTTTGACGCCCACCAGGAATCGCCGAGAATGTTCATATCCTTGATATCGACGCTATCGTCGCCGTTTAGATCCGCGTGTCGGCGCGTAATGAGCTCCCGCAGATTATCGTTAAAAATGCTGCCCGGGGCCTCGAAAGATCGGATAGCTGCCTCCCATATTCCAAAATCATCCATCTTGACAGAGCCGTCTCTGTCAAGATCGGCTTTCTTATTAAACGCGTCCTCCCCCAAACTCGCCCCCACAGACTCGATCCAAATGTCAATATCCCCCTGATCGATCCCGCCGCTCTGGTCGAGGTCATAAAGATCATAGATATCCACGATAAAAACGTTGAAATCTTTCATGTCGATAACGCCATCTTTATTAAAATCGGCGGCTTCAAAATATTTTTTCTGGCCGCTACAAGCCCAGCAATAGTCGCGCCAGATCAGGAAGTCGTCATAGTCCAGTTTACCATCAGCGTTAAGATCGGCTTTTAAACTATTCCTCTCTTCATTCCTCTCATCGGGCACATTGTTCCCCATGGTGACAAAAACTTCTTCCTTTTCGTTTTTTACGCCAAGATTCCCTCCCTCTATAGCGACAGTCGGATCATCTATTTTAATTATGTCAGTACGCTCCCTCAATGATACTTCCTCTTTCTTTTCTTTTTCAGCCTTTTCATCATCCTTATTCTTATCTTTCGCCGCCTCTATCGGCACAAAGTCATCCTTGAATACGTCCTCAGGGACTCTAACCTCCGGCATTTCGGCTTCTGGCCCACCGACTATGCGTCCAGGATAAGGTTTCTCGGGAATACTGACGACATCGCCGCGTTTACGTTCTATCGGTTCTTTGTCCTCGTTTTCCGCACTTTTCTCGTCCGCCTTTTCTTCGTCCCGTTCTTCCTTCTCCGCTTCCTTTGCTTCTTTACGAAGATCCTGCGGTTCTCCTACAGACACAAAATCATCCTTGAAAGCGTCTTCGGGGATACTCACCTCCCGTATTTCAGCCTTTGGC
>CAZOMD010000035.1:0-9049 GCA_964580895.1 uncultured Planctomycetia bacterium
GAGATCTTGTGGAATCGATAATCCCGGCGGCGAAACAGCCGGTATTCCACGGGAAAAGACCTAAAGCGTTATCTATCTTGGCACCGCGTGCTGAAGATTTTCAGATAATCGCTGTAAAAGCAACGCAGACCATGACGGGCGGGAAAGAGGCGCTTCGCGTGGATATAGAACTTGCCGGCGGAGCCAAAGGGCATTTTGTCGTGCCAGCCGGTACTTCGAGTGGCAAGCGTGAAGCTAAGACAGTTGATACTATCGCCGAGGCGATCGCGAACGTCGAGAAAATACATGCCGAAGTTACGGATAGAGGTCTCCGTGGCGATCAGCTGGTTGAAATAGCGAGTGTTATGCTGGATATGGGTAAAGATACATTAGGCGCTCAGGCAACGCTTGGTTATCAGATGGCGGTGGCGTGGGCAGTCGCAAACCAAAAGGGTCTCGAGCCGTATGAACTTATACGCGAGATAACCGGGGCAAAGGGCGTTCCGCCGACGAAGATACAGTACAATATAACGAACGGCGGCGAACATGCCGAGAACAGTCTGGATATGCAGGAGTTCATGATAGTCCCTTACGGCGCAACGACTAAAGATGATAACAGGATGGCCGATAAGGTCGATGATGAGCTTGGCCTTATTTACCGGGCTCTTGGGTTAAAGGCCGATCCCAATGATAAAGGTGTAGGCCCGCTTCGCGGTAAGGAAGGCGGGTATAAGATAGAAGATCTTACATTTGACAAGTTGGATGAGATATATAAGAACGCCGAGAAGATTAATATCGGGAATCTCGATTTAGTCAAATTACGTAACGACGGTGTCGGAGTGCATGAGTTCGTTCTGCACGCTATTGTCGCCGCGATAAAGAACGCCGGTTATACTCCGTCGGCGTCTGGAGAGATAGGGACTGTGGGTATCGCGCTTGACCCTGCGACTTCCGAGATGGTGCTGGATAAGAGGCGAGGCGTTACTGGAGCTGAAGCTCGTCCGGATATTTACGAATATGAAGCGAGAGAGATAACATCCAGGGAACTCACCGACATTTTTGCGGATTGGGTGGAGAAGTTCCCGATAATCTCTATTGAAGACGGTAAGGGCGAGGACGATTGGGACGGGTGGATGGACCTTATCGACAGGGTCGGCGATAAAGTCACTATTATAGGAGATGATCTCTTAGTGACGCAGGGCGAAAGCCTGATGAAGTTCATCGTGATGCTTGATAAGCGCGGGTTTATCAAAGACGGGAAAGTCACGAAAAAGATAGGTATCCTTATAAAACTTAACCAGAACGGGTTCCTGACAACGGGAAATCTGACAGGGATCGGGTATCTTGGCACGCTTGAAGTTATCGCGCTAGCCAGACAGTACGGGATAGCGATAGACGTGTCGCACCGTTCGAAAGAAGCCGAACCGGAGGAGAATGAGGTGTCAATAGCCGAGGTCGCTTCCGGAGTTAACGCGGAGTTCCTCAAGTCCGGCGACCACAAACAGGCTATCCGCGCGGTGAAAGAGGACCGCCAGGCCGCTATCGACGCCAGAGAACGCGAGAAGGCGTCGCAGGCGAAAACCATCGCGGGTGCGGAAGGCAGACAGCCTGTTATTCCTACTATCAGTGACATACAGTTAGCGGAAGAAACCGCCCAATATCAACCTTTCACGGTCCAAGCGTTCGCCGCGAAATGGGATATCAGCGTTGATGAAGCGGAAAAGGTCCTCGCTGAATTATGGCTCAAGAACGATAACTTTGAGAAGCTTACGGACGAGAATGGCGAAACGCGCTACCTTTACAGCCCGATCAGCCAGGCGGTCCAGATACCGGTCGGGCTTAAGCCAGCCGACTTCCCGAAAAACGTGCCTATGCATGTCATAATAGGCCATTCCGAAGTGAGAGATTATCTGAGCGCGTCAACGGAAGCGATACGCGCAGAGCTCGATGAATTTCTCGCGGCCGGGTTCAAGGTAGTTCTCCCGTGGGGAGATTTTCCCGTTACCTTTAAGGGGAAAGATTATCTTATGTCCGGTCAAAGAGAATTCCCGGTTACTTACGAAGCAATAAAAAATAAAACCGAAGAGATAATAAGGAAAACTCAACAGTATAGCCAAAAGGGCCAGGAATATGTTGATCTTTTGAGAGAGGTGGAAGAGGTCAATAATCTCACTTCGATCGACGCCATAAAAGAACATTTTGGTGAATATTATGACGTGTTAAAAACTGACATTAAGAATGAACTCAGTAAATTGCTGCCGGATGATACGGAGGGGCAACCTATCTCCGAAGAGTTCAAAAAAGCCGTTAATAATTATCCCAATCATCTTCAGGCAGTGAAATCGGTAGGCGCGGATACATTTAGATTGTCGAAAAAAATGATCGTCGAAAGTTTTACCACCGCGATGCTGAACGATCCCGCGGAGGTTAAAAGACGTATCACCAAAGAGATCTCGACCGTCCATGAGATAAACAGCCAGATACGCGTGCTTTATACCGGGTTAACCCTGGACCAGGTCAGATACCAGATCACGAACGCTTATGAGCCGATCGAGGGGATAAAGACCGTGGCGATATCTACCCCGGTGCAGGAATTACGTAAGAGCAAGATGATACCTGTATTTGCTAAGGCCGGTATTCCCGCGGAGATAGCGGATAGCATCCTTTATGGCGGCGGCGCGAACGAGAAAAATATCGTCGCGGTAGGCGGAGTATGGGGCGGTGCTTTCATCGGCCGCGCTATCCTTGAATCAAAGGGTGCTGTAAGCATAGCGAAGTCGGCTGCGGCTTCCAAAACCAAAAAGCTGACAGTCATAAATAATTTTAAAGCCGCAAGGAGCGGTCCGTTCGCGGAGTATTACGCGGGGTATAAGGAGGCCGGTATAGACCCGAGGATAGATGTTAAACTTATACATGGTGTGAGTCTTCTTGACGCCGTGGCGAGCTTTAAGGAAATGCAGGGAGAAGACGTAAGCGGCCTGTTCGCGGACGCGAAAGAAAGCGGAACAGGAGAGGATATAACGATCATAGCGGGTCAGACAGATGCTACCGAGGGTATAGGGGCGTTCACCGCGCATCACTCCGCTGAATACCTTAGGGCGGCGGGGGTAACGAGAGCAGTGATCGATATCACTAAAGAATACGCTTCGCGGCAGGCGCTGAACCTTATAAAAGCCGGGATCAAGCCTGTAATTTTATCGAAGAAGTACGCGCCTTCGGATATAGACAAGTTCCTATCTGATTTTATGAGTATGTTGGAGGATGGAACAAACCTCGAAACTCCGATTGTGGATATTCCGGATGAATCTATTCCTACCACGCCGATCCATGAAGTCAGGGCGCTGCGTCTCGCTATAACCGAAGAAGCGCGGCAGACTGATGTAGTTCCGGACGCGGCGGAAGTAGCGAAGGAAAAGCGTTTCATCAAGGTGCCGCCCGGGTTTACGATCACGACCGAGGAAGCTAAGACGTATCTTGGCACCGGCACAAAAGAGCTGAGGCCTGAACTTGTTAAAGCGACGGACGCGAATATCGCTAAACTGGAAAAGGCTACGGGAAGGAAGCTCGGCGATAAAGTTAAACCGTTACTTTTGAGCGTCCGTTCCGGCGCGCGTATCTCTATGCCGGGGATGATGGACACCGTGCTTAACATCGGGTTAAACGATGAAACGGTCGAGGTGTTGGCGAAAGAGTTCGATAACCCGAGATTTGCCTGGGATAGTTACAGAAGGCTCATCATGATGTTCAGCGACGTTGTCCTGGATCTGGGCAAAGAAAAGTTCGAAGAGATATTTGACGCCAAAAAGCATGAAAGAGGCATAACTAAAGATACGGACCTTGGCGCGGAAGATCTAAAAGATATCGTGCGCCAGTTCAAGGAACATGTTCTTGCCAAGACGGGGAAAGAGTTCCCGCAAGACCCGCGCGAGCAGTTGTATATGGGTATCAAGGCGGTGTTCGACTCGAGTACTACCGAAAGGGCTTTGACGTACCGGAGGATACATAAGATACCGCTTGATACCACTCTTTCCGCGGTAAATGTCCAGAGCATGGTGTTCGGCAACCTCAACGAAAATTCCGCTACCGGCGTGGCTTTTACCAGAAATCCCGCTACGGGCGAGAATGTGTTCTACGGCGAATTCCTGATAAACGCTCAAGGGGAAGATGTCGTCGCGGGAGTAAGGACGCCGATGCCGATAAATATCGCCGGCAAAAATCAGTTCCTTAGTTTGCATCCGGAATACGCCGGCAGGGAACACGAGATAATAACTTTGGAAGAAGCGATGCCCGAAGCGTACGAGGAACTGGTGGCTGTGTATCTCGCTCTGGAAGATAGCTATAAAGAGATGCAGGATATAGAATTCACTATCCAGGACGGGGTGTTATACCTGCTCCAGACGAGGACCGGCAAGAGAACGGGTATGGCCGCTTTGAATATCCTGATAGATCTTTTTGAGGAAGGCAAGATAACCAAGGAAGAGGCCATCCAAAGGCTTTCTCCCGCTCAGATAAACGCGTTTCTTCATCCGATCTTTGATCCTAAGGCCAAAAAAGAGGCCGGGAGAGAGGGAAGGATCCTTACCAAGGGTCTGGCGGCATCGCCCGGCGCGGCGATCGGGGAGGTAGTGTTTGATCCGAAGGAAGCGGAAAAATTAAAAAAGGAAGGCAAGAAGGTCATACTGGTCAGAACGGAAACCACTCCGGAAGACGTAGGCGGTATGGCGGCATCCGAAGCTATCTTGACCGCCCGCGGCGGGTTGACCTCGCACGCGGCTGTCGTCGCGCGCGGGATGGGTAAAACGGCGGTCGTGGGCGCCGGCGCGATAGAGATTAAGGGAGACTTCTTTAAGGTCGGGGATAAAACGGTTAAAAAAGGTGATATTCTCTCCATCGATGGGTATACCGGAGAGATCATCCTCGGAGAGGTCAAGAAGAAGGATTCAGTGATCTTGAGCGGCATGAAAGGCGAGAAACTCGCCGGTGAAGACCTGAAGCTTTACGAGAGATATCTCGAGTTCTTTGAATGGGTGGACGCCTTTAGAGGCAAAGGGACGGTCAGGACGAACGCTGAAACGCGTAAGGATGTTACGGCCGCGATCAAGGATTTCGGGGCCGACGGTATAGGGTTAGCGCGGACCGAGCATATGTTTTTTGAGGACCGGGTCCCGGGCGAAAACAGGCTGCTTAAGTTTCGTAAGATGATCCTGAGCGGTAAGATAGATCAGGATAGTCTGAAGGAGCTTTTGCAATACCAGACGGACGATTTCAAGGAGATACTGGAGCTTGTGGAAGGCAGACCGGTCACGGTAAGGTTGCTTGATCCGCCTCTCCATGAATTCCTGCCGCATCCCACAAAGAAAGATGGGATGGAAGCGATAGAGGTATTGGCTAAAGAGCTGGCTCTACCGGTGGAGGAGATAGTAAAAAGGATCGAGTCTCTGGAAGAAGCCAATCCTATGGCCGGGTTCAGGGGAGACCGGCTCGCTATCGTATATCCTGAGATCGCGAAGATGCAGGTGAGAGCTATATTCAACGCGTATAAAGCGATGAAAGATTCAGGCTCGGCAGTAAGTCCGGTTGAGATAATGATACCCCTCGTGGGTGTCGTGGAGGAATTCGCGATATTCGAGGACATGATAAACAAGATGGCCGAAGAGGAATACGGCTATAAACGTCACGAGAATTATCTTATCGGGACGATGATAGAAGTACCTTCCGCCGCGGTAATGGCCGATAGCATAGCGAAGCGGGCGGATTTCTTCAGTTTCGGGACAAACGACCTGACGCAGTTCATCTTTAAATTCAGCCGTGACGATGCCGGTAACAGGGTCATCCCCGTATACATGGGGGACCAGATGAACATCTTAAAGGTCGATCCGTTTGTGACCATAGATGAGGTCGTAGGGGAATACGTGAGGATGGCGACAGCCCTGGCTAGACGGGTGAACCCGAACATAAAGGTCGGGCTGTGCGGCGAGCAGGGAGGCGATGAAGCGTCCATTATAGAGACTATCATGCCTGCCGGTCTTACTTATACTTCATGCAGTCCGTTTCGCGTGCATGTGGCTAAACTCGCGGTCGCGCAAAAAAGCGTGAAGGATAGGCTCGCGGGAAAAGATACAACCGAGCCGTACGATTTTGCGAAGGTTGAAACGGGATACGCGGAGATAGAACACAAGGATGTTAATAAGACAGAACAGCTGATAGCGAATAAAGATAGCAGGCAGCTTATGCGGGGGATTATTTTGGCGCCAACTCTATACAGCGCTGAAGAACGTACAGTCGCTTCCGCGTTCGTCGTCAACCTGCCCGAGCCTTTTTCTATAGAACAGCTTCCGCAGGTTTTAGCTGATTCTATCCAGCCGGGTGTCGCGACTATCCTGAAAAGCGATAATAACGCCATGATAAGATTATTCGATCAGGACCTCGGGGCGGCGTTTAAAGATATCACTGAAAAAGAGATCCAGGAACTCGCGGAATATTTCCGTAAAGACGTAAGCGCGGTAAAGGAAGCTATCAACAAACTGCACGAATTCAACCCGGCTATGGGCAACCTTGGCATACGTCAGGCGTTTACGGGGTATGAAGCGATCTTCAGGGCAGAGCTGGAAGCTATAATCAGTGAAATGAAAAAGGATGAGAACTATAAACCCAGGATAGTTGTTCCTCTCCTTGTCGACTACCAGGAGTTTAAGCTATTCAGCGATAAGGTAAATGAGATGGTAAAAGAGGCCGGGATCGACAGGAGCAGGATATCTCTCGGAGCTTCCGTCGAGACGGCCAGGGCGGCGTGGCAGTCTAAAGAACTTGCCGAAATAGCCGATTTTATCGTCTATGATACGATCGGGCTGACCGAATCGGTGCTGGCGACGACCAAAGAAGACGCGGGTTCTTTTATGAAAGAGTTTGTCGCGAGGGGCATCTATGCCGAGGATCCGTTCGAGGTCATACCTCAAAACGTTCTTAGGGTCATCGGGATGTCCGTAAAAAGGGCGCAGCTCGCGAAACCGGCTATACCTTTCTACTATTATGGGCATGACAAACTCAGTTTGGAAGGGCTTGAAGCTGTTCAAGGGACTACTCCTCAGGGACCCGCAGCGCCCGCAAAAGCTCCTTCGGGAACGGCGGAGACCAAGGCGGTGGAATTCTCGCCCGTATATTTCTTCGGGACGGATTTGGGAGGCAACAATCTTACCGAGGGAAATGCCGCGATGAAGAATCTGCTTGGCGGTAAGGGCGCTAACCTTGCCGAAATGGCCCTGATCACTTTCGAAACGGACGCTAAAACGGCGGGTACGGCCCCGGCTCTGGAAAGCTTGACCGATGTGTTCCCGGTCATGGACCAGGCGGCGATGGAGAAGGTATTACCCGGAGTCGAAGGCGTTAAGGTCAAGGTGGAAGGCGCGTTCAAGAAGGGTGAAGACGGCGAACTCAAAGTAGTTGATAAGATCACGCTCAACGATAATAAGGTGAATGTTAAAGAGTTATTGCCGATTATCTTGGGCCGCCGTACGTGCGCTATAACATTGCGCGAAGGTGCCGCAAAAATAGAAACACCCGATGGTAAAATAATAATACTTTCCGCCGGAAGCGCGGATAAAGTGGTGTTTGTTAGGGAGTCTATGGTTAATTTAGATTCTGAGATGGTTGATAACCCTCTAATGCACGTATATGCCGGAGGGAAAGAATATTCTTTCTCGGGGCTTGATAAATCTTTCCAGCGGAGAGAAGAAGCGTCTGGCGGTCTTATCTTCGAGCGAGTGCAAAAAGAAGGTCCGCTCGTGCTTGAAGTGGAGTATGCTATCACTGAAAGCGAAATGTCCAGTTACCATGTGTACGACATGATCCGCGGCGAAGAGATATTGGACAAGGTCACCCAAAACCAGGTCGATCTTATAATCCCGGCGGATAGTTTCACGGGTACGGGAAAAACCTCGAAAGAAAGCGTGCAGAAGAATTACGACGCGTATTACGGAAAAGATGTAGTCAGGATTGTGACATATAATCCAACACTGGATTTGGAGCTTATGGCAGTGATAAACAATAGTGTGAAGTCGGGGAGGGTGCCGGTTCTCGCGGCTACGTCAGCGGATCTTGAGGGCAAGTTTACGTTGCAGGAAGAGTTCGATACTCTTAAAGACGCGCGTATCCTGCCGCTTGCTGACAGGGAGAATATTCCCATGGATACGTTAGGCGCTCTGGCGCTTCTCCAGGCCGCTCTTAAAGCCGAAGATATTGCCGCGAAAGACAATAGTTTCGCGGAGAAACTAGCCGCTCTTATGTCGTATCTCACGGGGGCCAAAGTCGAACGGAATGACCTCTATTACTTGTTGCCGTTTAACGATGCGGGTATCCCGGCGAGCATGAAGACAAAAGATATCGTCGACTGGTTAAAGGCGATATTCTCGAAACTGCCGATGATCAAGTTGATCGGGACGGTAAGTGAAGAGTTCCAGAAGAGATTAAGGATAATGTACTCGGCGTAATATTGGTTGGCCGGTTAACCAGTTTGCCGGTTGAGTGTAAAAAAATAGGGACATCACCCAAGCAAAGCGAGGGAGATGTCCCTATTTTTTTCTGTATAAACCCTAAATCCTAAACCCGAAATCCTAAATAAATCCAAAGCACAAAATTTAAAACACAAGAACACGAGCATCGGAATGTTCGCTTAAGGTATACGGTTTTGGGTTTATATCATTTGAGTTTATTTAGGGTTTAGTGTTTTGAGTTTAGAGTTTGTCCTGATATTGTTTCTAATCTCTGACTTTTGACCTCTCCGCCCAACGCGGCTATCATCGCCCGCGCCTTGATAAGCGTTTCCTCATATTCTTTTTCGGGGTCTGAATCCGCGACTATGCCGCCGCCCGCGTGAAAATACACGTCGTTATTTTTCTTTATCATAGTGCGGATGGCCATGTTAAGGTCCATTGTGCCGTGGAAACTCAAATATCCGATAGCTCCGGTATAAACGCCTCTTGAGGTGGGCTCAAGTTCGTCTATGATCTCCATAGCCCGTATCTTGGGGCATCCCGTTATGGACCCGCCCGGGAAAGCGGCTTTAATGACGTCA
>CAZOMD010000035.1:9059-20507 GCA_964580895.1 uncultured Planctomycetia bacterium
GACGTCAACAAGGTCGGTTCCCTCCTCGAGAGTCCCTTTGATTATCGAGATGGCCTGGAATACCGTAGGATAGGTCTCGATTCTCCTGTGTTCCGCCACTTGTATTGAACCTGGTACGGTCACTTTTCCGAGGTCGTTCCGTTCAAGGTCGGTTATCATTAAAAGTTCCGATATGTCTTTCGGGCTTTTTGCGAGTTCGTTTTTCATAAGGATATCGTCTGCCGGGTCTTTGCCGCGTTTACGCGTGCCTTTCATGGGCCTGGTTTCAACGATATTGTCGCGGACCCTGAGAAACAATTCCGGGGAAGATGATATTATCTTCGCTTTTTCAAAATTCAAATACGCGCTGAAAGGGGAAGGGTTTATCGTGTTGAGTTTGCGGTAAAGCGCGTACGCTTCGCCGTTCCATCGGGCCCGGAACCTTTGCGAAAGACAGGCCTGGTAGATATCGCCCGCTTTAAGGTAATCGAGTATCTTTTTTACGGCTTTAATGTATTTTGTTTTTGTAAAATCCGATTTAATCCCCTTTTTACCCACGCCCACACCGGGAGTGGGCAAAGAAGGTAAATGTATTATGCCGGTTATTTTTTCGACAAGTTCCGAAGTTTTTTTGTATTTGCCGGGATTTATGTCCAGGACGCTTACGTAGACCTCGCCGGGGTTCATCCTGTCGAAAATTAATATCGCTCTGTAAAAAACCAGGTACATATCATAAAGGTTCAAGTCGTCTTTGGCTTTCCGCGGAAGTTTCTCGATATGGTTTTTGAGATCGTATGAAAAATATCCTATCCCGCCCGAAGTGAAAGGTATTCTCAAAGGGTTCTCTATTGTGTAGTTATTGATTATGGTTTTTAAGCACTCGAACGGGTCACCTTTTTCTGTATGTTTCTTGCCGCCGGACGCCAGATGTATGTGACCACGCTTGGATGTCAAAACTAGGAACGGGTCAGTGCCGATAAAAGAGAACCGAGCGGCGTCCGTATCCAGAGAACTATTCAGAAAAGAAGAATCGGGTCTATTTGCAAAATACCCGAAGACTTCTTCCGGGGTGCGGTCGGTCTTTATTTTTTTGATGATCGGTGTCCGGTTTATTTTTGGGAGATATTGTTTCATGTCTACTTTTTATCCCACACCCTCCGGTAAAAGCGGACACGCCATGATCGGTTTCTTGCCAGATTTTAACATCCCCCTTCGGGGTGCGCAAAAGTTAGCCCTAAGTTTTAAAAATGGAAACAATATAAAATTTTCCCCCTATGGGGAACAGGCTAACTTTTGCTCTGTTAAAAATGGCTCGAAACCCGACCTTGGCGTATCCGCGTTACATCCCATGTTCCAGAGAGTGCAGCGAGCGAACGTTCTCCGGAACTTCCCAACTTTGACTCTCTGAATCTTTGACTCTTCACAACCAGCGAACTATTTAACCATTTAACCCGTTAAACCGGCCAACTGGTTAACCGGCAAACTGGCTAACTGGCGAACCGGTTAACTGGACAACTGGCTAACCGTTCTTCGTCCCACGTCCGAGTGAGCGCAGCTCACGGACGTCCTACGTCCTACGGCCCTTTTTGAGCCGCCTCGATCTCCTCCAGCGTTTTCACAACCTCCCGCGTAACCTCGTCCGGCGTCGACGCCCCGGCCATTATACCGACGTTCTTCGCGCCCTTAAGCCAGGGTCTTTTAATGTTCCCGGCCGACTCGATCCAGTAGGTATTTTTATTGAGAACTTTCGATATTTCGAAAAGCCTTTTAGTGTTGGCGCTGTTCTTAGAGCCGATGATAAGCATCACATCGTTTGCCGAAGGCATCGCGTTTATTTCCTCCTGTTTTATCCTGGTGGTCCTGCATGTCGTGTTGTAGAGTTTGAGGCGCGGTATGATCTTTTTTAATTTATCCATGACGCTGTTTATATTCTCAATGGATTGCGTGGATTGGGTTATGACAGCGGCCTTTTTTATCCGTGACAATCTTTTTAACGGTATATTGCCGGGGTTTTCAATGGTTATGGACTTATTCCGGAGCTGTCCGGCGATGCCTTTTACTTCATCATGGTTACGGTCGCCGATTATTATGACCGTGTTGTTTTTTTCTAACCGTCGTGCTATTTTGTAGATGTCTTTAACTTTAGGACAGGTGGCGTCGATTATTCTATAGCCTAGAACGCGCGCTTTCTTGAACATACTTTTTGGCGCGCCGTGAGCTCTTATGATAAGAACGGCGTTTTTTTTGGGTGTTAACCGGGTTGTTTTTTTTAGGCCTAATCTTTGCAACTCGTTTACTACAAATGAGTTATGAACGATATCCCCGAGGGCAAAGACATTTTTTTCTTGTTCGACGAGTTTTTTGCTTATGTCGATAGCATGACGTACCCCAAAACAAAAACCTGAACTTTTCGCGATGTTGATTTTCATGTTACTATAGTTTGTGTTAGTTTAGCTATCCACATAAATGAGTGGTGGATAGTGATTTTCGCGAGCGGCGAGGCGCGCTGCGCGCTTTCGCAATTCGCCTGTCAATTTCAAGCTTCAGGTGTTTGAGTAGCCTTGAAGCGTAAATTATTTCTATCCTTATCGGCGGCGAATTGCTTCAAGTGCTCGCCCGTCTCACTGTTCGCGAATTTACTAGCGAAAGAGTATTTGACAATTATAGGCGGGTGACGCGAGTGTGTTCGAGCACCGCACAAGCGAAGCTTGGGAGGCGCCGAGAACACCGAGCGGCAGGACCCGCCTGTTGAAATATCATGCGTAAAGATATCTCTTGATCATGGTAAAAAAGGTTTTTCAGCGATCTCAATTTAAAATAATTTACGCGTGAGATTTTAAACGTTCTTCAAGGTATGAAGATTTGTGTCTCAACGATGTCACCATTTCCTTTAACGCTTTTTTGCATGGTTCATTTATCTTAAGCCCGGAAAGGATTTTTTCAGATCTTCTTATAAGCGCGTTAGACCTTTCAAGACAATAATATGCCGCGCCTGATCGTTCGATAAGTTCTTTGAGACGGTAAATATCTTTTCGGGTCTTTTTATCTTTGTTGAGCGCGGTCTTTAAGAAGTTCCTGTCCCCGGTCTTAAGCGTGCGATACGCCCGCCAGACCAAAAGGGTCTTTTTCGATTCCGCGAGGTCGGAAAGAACAGGTTTTCCGGTGATCTTGCTTGTCGAGAATATATCTAAAAGGTCATCCTGTATCTGGAATGATTCTCCCAGCATCCTGCCTAACGCCGAGAGCTTTTTTATCTCTTTTTCGGGCGCGTCCGCCAGAATGGCTCCCATTTTTAACGGGGATTCAAAAGTATAGCGTGCAGTTTTAAGGATATAGGTGTTCAGAATGTCTATCTCCCGCAGTTTATCTATGTCTTTTATGTTATTGACCACGTCGATATATTCGCCGGTCCCGGTATCGATTACGGAACTTATGAATTCTTCAAGACAATCGCGCAAATTGCCGGTCTTATCCCCGAGGGATAATAGGGCATGGAAGGCCAAAGAAAAAAGTATATCTCCGGCCACAATGCTGAGGTTCGGCCCAAGAGGGTTATCCCCGCGCATCTTGTAACGCGCGTTGAGCACCTTGTGAAGGGTGGGTTGTCCCCTGCGTAGGGAAGACCGGTCTATCACATCGTCGTGTATGAGAAGAAAGGCGTGCAAAAATTCCAGAGAGAGAGAAGCCCGTACGATTTTTTTGTACGAGAGCGGCACGGTCTTTTTATAGCCGAGATACGCTATGACAAAAAGAGAGGGGCGTATACGTTTGCCGTCTCTTGACACGAAATCCCGCATGGCGCTCCAAAGTTCCGGAGAGGCCTTTTTCGCGGCAGAGATGGGTTTTAAATCCCTCCAAAACTCCCGTATCCCGAGGTCTATGTCTTTTTTAAGTTTGTTAAGCATGTCCATTAATTTAACACAAGTAAGCTATGGGGGCAAGAGGTTCCTGAGCTGCCCGGTTATTCAGTTAGCCAGTTTGCCGGTTAACCAGTTTCAGCCGTAGGCTGATCAACCTTCGGCTGAGGCCGGTTTCGTGGGACGTAGAACGTGTAGGGGCGGGGTTTCCCCGCCCTGATAATGGAATGTCATCTCGGAATAAGTTGGAAAATATATTATCACCGATTATTGATGGAAAAACCATCATGGCAAAGGGCGAGGAGACCTCGCCCCTACACCATGTTCCCTGCCTACCGGCAGGCAGGCGCTATACGCTGTTATGCCGACACAATTTAGTTGCAAAGAGCGTAACTTTGGGTATAATGGTTCATGCCCGGGGAATGGCGCGGGCGGAAGGTAATGTGTGTTTAGGGTAGCGAGCGGGAAGAAGACCCGCCTTCGCCAAATGATTTTTAGATTGTTGGGCTACGGCGGGTTAATTCGCACTTATGAGTTACTCACATTGGCATGTTCGTAACTCATGTGCTCATTAAAAAGGAGTTATAATGACAAAACGTCGCATAATATACAGGAGTCGGCCCAAAAAAACAGGCGCGAAAAAAAGACAGAAAGTTAAGTCTCAGAAAAGAAGGCTTATAGCTATGGGTGTCACTAAGGAACGTCTGGAAAAGATGAACTCGACCGACGTTCGTAAACTTCTCGCGGAGACGACGAAGAAAAAGAGGAAGAAATAAAAGACGAAGACAGCGTAAAAGATCAGGGAGAGATTGAAAAACACGATACTGAATATAACTTTGTGATCAAAATTAGAAAACAGCCCGGACCGATATCCGGGCTGTTTTTATTTGGGGATATTTAACGGGCTTGCGGTTTCGAGTCACTTTCCATATAATAGTTTAGGGAAATAGTTAGAGATCTTATCGTAAGTACCGCTACTTAGGGGCTGAGAGGTAAAGTATGGAATCGAGGACAACGAAAAAAGAGAACGTTATTAGCACCTTAAAAAACGATTTTTTCCACAACCGCAAATATGCGCTTGCCAAAGACCAATATTCCGCGACTGATTATGACAATTATCAAGCATTGGCTATCGCTATCCGGGACAGACTGATCGATAAATGGATCCTTACTCAGCAACGATATCATGACGAGAATTGTAAGAGGGTATATTATTTCTCGCTGGAGTTTCTTACCGGACGTCTTCTCATGAACAACATCATCAACATAGGGCTTGACGAAGACAGCAAAAAGGCGATGGGGGAGCTGGGGTTCAATCTGGAGGAGATGTGCGGGGAGGAGATCGACCCCGGTTTGGGCAACGGAGGTCTTGGGCGGCTTGCCGCGTGTTTTCTGGATTCGATGGCGACCCTTGGCATAGCCGCGACAGGCTATGGGATAAGGTACGATTACGGGATATTCCAGCAAAAGATCGTGAATGGTTACCAGGTCGAGCTACCCGATGAATGGCTTAGGCTGGGGAACCCCTGGGAGTTCGAAAGACCGGAATATACCCTAAAGGTAAAATTCGGCGGCAAGACCGTAAAACGCAGAGACAAAAGAGGTAAATTATGCGTGGACTGGATCGATACGAATGATGTGCTGGCCGTGGCCTATGACACGCCTATCCCGGGGTACAGGAACGATATCGTTAACAATCTCAGGCTCTGGTCTGCTAAGAGTACCGCGGAATTCGATTTTGAATATTTCAATGACGGGGACTATATCAAGGCCCTTGAGAATAAAATATTATCGGAAAATATATCAAGAGTGCTTTATCCTAGCGATAACGTTTACCGGGGGCTCGAACTAAGGCTGCGCCAGGAGTATTTTTTTACGTCGGCGTCCATGCAGGATATTATCCGCCGGTTCAAGATGCACAATAATGACTTTCGCGCTTTTCCCGATAAGACGGTTATTCAGCTTAATGATACGCATCCGGCGATAGCCATAGTCGAACTTATGCGCATACTTATCGACGAGGAAGATATCGACTGGGAGACCGCGTGGGATATTACGGTAAAAACGTTCGCGTACACCAATCACACTATGATGCCGGAAGCTCTTGAGAGCTGGCCTGTATCGCTTCTGGGAAAGCTTTTGCCGCGTCATCTTGATCTTATATATGAGATCAACATGCGTTTTTTGAAGGATGTCGCCAAACGATATCCGCATGATCAGGAAAGGCTCAGGAAAATGTCTCTTATTGAGGAGAACTCGGAAAAGAAAATAAGGATGAGCCATTTATGCATAGTCGGGAGCCATTCGACGAACGGTGTATCCCGGCTTCACACGGAGCTCTTGAAATGTACTATTTTCAAGGATTTTTTTGATTTCTTCCCCGAAAGGTTCAATTCCAAGACCAACGGCATAACGCAGAGGAGATGGCTCGGCAAGGCGAACCCCGATCTCTCGTCCCTTATCAACGCTACGATCGGGGATAAATGGATGATGAACCTCGCGAAGCTCCGGGACCTCGTTCCCTATGCCACGGACCGTTCTTTCCAGGAAAAGTGGCGGGTAATAAAGAAGGATAACAAGATAAAACTCGCGAAATATGTTAAAGACAAGAACAACCTGATCATCGATCCGGCATCGATCTTCGACGTCCAGGTCAAGAGGATACACGAATATAAGCGGCAAATGCTCTTCGCGCTTTTTCTTATCGCGCAATATGTGAGGATCAAGAACAATCCTTTACAGGATATCGTTCCGAGAACGGCCATTATCGGCGGCAAAGCCGCCCCGAGCTATATGATGGCGAAACTAATAATCAAATTCATAAATAATATAGCTAACGTCATAAATAACGATCCGATGGTAAAGAACAAACTTAAGGTGGTCTTTTTGGGGAATTACGGGGTTTCCTTGGCGGAAAAGATAATCCCGGCATGCGATCTTTCCGAACAGATCTCGACCGCCGGGAGAGAGGCGTCCGGCACAGGCAATATGAAGTTTATGCTTAACGGGGCTGTAACGATAGGGACCTGGGACGGGGCTAATATCGAGATAGCGGAAGCGGTCGGCCCCGGGAACATTTTCATTTTCGGCAAGAAGGCCCATGAGATATCGGACATGAAGATGTCGGGATATAATCCCAGGGATTTCGTGAAAAAAGACCCGATATTGGAAGAGGCCGTAAGGCTCATACAGGAGGATTTTTTCTCGCAGTTTGAGCCGAATGTCTTTAAACCCCTTTATGATTCGCTCATATGGCACGATGATTTTATGGTCTTTGCCGATTTTGAAGAGTATCTTTTCACGCAGAACAAGGTCCAGGAGGGATTCAAGGATTACGACGAATGGACCAAAAAATCCATAGTTAATACGGCCAATTCCGGAAGATTTTCCAGCGACAGGACGGTAGGGGAGTACGCGAAAGAGATCTGGAAAGTTAAATATAATTCCGATATCTTTAGCGCCTGATCTTGTTTTTATCCTGAAAATTATAGCGTTGTAAGGAAGGATATATAATGTCAGACCGTACGAGGGGTGTTACGGTTTACGGCAGGTTGATAGTTCTTTTTGGGATATATAACCTTGTCAGTATCGGCAGTTTAAAGGAATTCGCTGGCATGTTCAAGCCGCTCGCGCCCGCGCTGGTGGCATCAATATATTTTTTTACGGTCTTTTACGGCGTATGCGCGGTATATTGCGGGATAAGGATACTGCGGCTTGCGGATTGGGCCAGGAAAAAGATGCTGGTCCTCGTGCCTATAAGCGTCGTATCCGGTCTTTTTTTGAACAGGATAGTGATGGACAATTTCAGAAAGACCCTTGAGGCCGGTTCTTTTCAGGTTTCTCTGGAAGCGTCTATCTCGGTTTTAAGAGCGGCCGTTATCATCATGGCTCTTATAACGGTTTTTGAACTTTCCATAATCTATTTTTTTACCAGACCATCCGTTATCGCACAATTCAGGCCGCGCACAAGTTGAAGCTTCACAGGTTCGCACGGCCGCCAGAATAGCACATAGAGCATGGCGCGCGGCGTACCGTTCAAAAGTCGAAAGTCAAAAAGTCTACAAGTCTAAGGGCTAAAAGTCTAAAGCCCGTGATCATTTCAACTTTTCGACTTTAGATCTTAGACTCTTAAGCGGTCACAAGCCGACCTTTTGACTTTTAGACCTTTTGACTACCTTCATCCTGCGGAGCAACTCATGCCTTCGTTGCTTTTGAATATTTATTGCGATATAATAACCACCCATGAAGAAATACATATTACAGGACGCGGGACATAAGGTCGAAACGCATATTGACTTTAAAGGTAACCTCAACGAGCAGCAATATGACGTTGTCGTTAACGCCGAAGGCGCGTGTCTTGTCCTCGCGGGCGCGGGTAGCGGTAAAACCCGGACACTTATCTACCGGCTAGCGTACTTATTGGAAAGAGGCGTACCTCCTAAGAACATCCTCTTAATGACATTTACCAACAAGGCCGCGCATGAAATGCGGGACCGCACGGAGCTTTTGCTTAAATATAGTCCGAAAGGGCTTTGGAGCGGGACTTTTCATCACATCGGCAACAAATCGCTGAGGATGTACGCGGGTGAGATAGGGTATAAAAGGGATTTTGGGATACTTGACGAGCACGACTCAAGGGATCTTATAAAGGCGTGTATGAAGAAAGTCAGCGCCAAGATGAAGGAAGAGCGTTTTCCCAAACCGTCGGTCGTGCAATCCATGATAAGCCTGTCCACGAACACTAAATGCGGCATCGGAAAAGTGCTCGATGAGAAATATACTTATTTTTCAAAGTTTGCCGGAGACCTGGAAGAGATAAAGAACGTTTATGAGAAAAAGAAAAAAGACTCCGGGACCATGGATTATGACGATCTCCTTTCAAAATGGAAATGGCTGCTGGAGAACGCGCCGGCGGCGCGGAAACGGTTCACGGAGCAGTTCGATTACATCATGGTCGATGAGTACCAGGACACCAACTTCCTGCAAGCCGATATAATCGATATCCTGGGTGAACACCACCGCAATGTTCTTGTTGTCGGGGACGACGCTCAGGCGATATATTCGTTCCGCGGCGCGCGCGTTGAGAATATACTTAATTTTCCGAATAAGTTCAAAGAGGCGAAGATCTTCAAGCTAGAGATCAATTACCGCTCCACTCCCGAAATACTTAATCTTGCCAACAGGTCTCTTTCGAACAACGTGGTGCAGTTCAAAAAAGAGCTCAAAGCGGTCAACCCTTCTGTCGAAACGCCGGCCCTTGTCGAAGTGAAAGACCTGTATTCCCAGGCAAAGTTCGTGGCGCAGAGGGTTCTGGAGATGCGCGAAGAGGGCGTGGAACTTAAGGATATAGCCGTTCTTTTCAGGGCCCATTATCAGGCGGCCGAACTTGAGATGGAACTTGTAAAAAGAGGCATACCATACATCGTCAGGGGCGGGATAAGGTTCTTTGAACAGGCGCACATAAAGGATGTGCTTGCCTTTTTGCGGATAAAGGTCAATTCGCTCGACGAGATAGCGTGGATACGGGCTCTCACCCTATTTGAGGGGATAGGGCCGTCGTACGCGGCCAAAATATATGATCTTTACCGTAAGAGCGAAGTGGATATAGCCGGTTTTATCAAGCTTGACATGTCGAAGATCTTGCCCCAAAGGGTCTATAAGGGGTACGCGAAATTCCGGAGGATAATGGAAAGAATAACTTCTTTGACGGAGTCTGACGTGCCGGGGGAATTGATAAAGACCGTACTCGAAACCGGGTACGAAACGCATATACTTGCCACTTTTGAGAACGCGAAAGACCGGATCGACGACATACACGAATTAGTGAATTTCTCTCATGAGTATGAGAACTCGAACAATTTTTTGAGCGACATAACTCTCAGGGAAAACTTCCGCGGAGAGACCGTCACCAACGCTCCGGAGGACGATGAATACCTTGTCCTGACCACGATACATCAGGCTAAAGGGCTGGAATGGGATACGGTACTGATCATAGGGTTGTGTGAAGGGCAGTTCCCTCATCCAAAGGCTATTAAAGACGGGACGGAGATGGAAGAAGAGAGAAGATTGTTCTATGTCGCGTCGACCAGGGCCAAGAAAAATTTATATCTCATACATCCGCTTACCCGCTATGATTACAGCATGGGGACAGTTATCGCGAGGCGTTCCAGATTTCTGGAAGAGTTAGACCCGTCGGATTATGAAGTTTGGGAGGTAGATTCTTCGCTTGTTAGGGGCATTTCTATGGAGAGAGATGCCTCCGACGGAGATATGACCTATCACGAATCCGGGGAGGACGAGATCATAGAGTTGTAGATGGTTATTTGGTTCGCCGGTTCACCAGTTCCGCTGGTTCCGTAGAACGAAGGACGTGGGACGAAGAACGGTTAGCCAGTTGGCCAGTTAACCGGTTCGCCAGTTTGCCGGTTTAACGGGTTAAATGGTTAAATAGTTCGCTGGTTGTGAAGAGTCAAAGAGTCAGAGTCGGGAAGTTTCGTAGAATGTAGGACGTCCGCTTGTTGCACTCGCTTGGACGTGACTGAACGACGTCCCACGTCCCAACGAACGCCTGCCTGCCGGCAGGCAGGAAGTGAGTGGACGTCCTACGATAGATATAACGGGAAACGCTTTGCGCCATGCCTGCCTGCCGGTAGGCAGGCGCTATGCTATAAAGGATGAAGGATATGAACAGACACGAAGCTGCCGGCGGTGTTGTCGTGAAGGCGGAAAAAGGGCAGGTCAAAGTACTTTTGATCAAGGATAAGTACGGGCATTGGACATGGCCTAAGGGGCATGTCGAACAGGGTGAAAAAGTCGAGGAGACAGCTTTACGGGAAGTGACCGAGGAAACAGGGCTTAAAGACATCCGGATCGTAGAAAAACTCGGCCGACAGGAATATGGATTTACCAGGGATGGGGAAGAGATATTTAAGACCGTACATATCTTTCTTATCGAGGCCGGGGCAAAGGATGAACTGGTCATACAGACCTCGGAGATAGAGACGGGGATGTGGTTCTCCACGGAAGAAGCTTTGGGTAAGATAGAATATAAAGCCTCGCGCGGTCTTCTTGAAAAAGGGATACGGATCTATCGGACGAAGTTGGAAGATAGAAGTTAGAGGTCAGATGGTTTGCCGGTTAGCCCTCTATAAAAAGTAAAAACGGGGATGGTTTATAAAATGATCAAGGCGTTTTTTTTCGATCTTGGTAACGTGATAATCAGATTTGATCTGGCGGCGCTTGAAAAAGGGTACGCGAAATACGGAAAATTGAATGAGGGAAAGATCAGCGAGTATGTCCTTGATTCCAAGAACATGAACCTGTATATGGAAGGAAAACTTTCTTCTTCAAAATTCTACAACAAGACCAGACGGTATTTTAGGCTTGATCTTAAATATAGCGAATTTTACGAAGTGTGGAACAGCATGTTCTATCCTTATCCTGAGATGGAGCAATTGATAAGAGAGCTGAAAAACAAGTATCCCGATGTTCCTCTCGTACTGGTATCAAATACCAATGAATCGCATTTTAACTTTTTAAAAAAAGAGTATGACATCCTGGGTCTTTTCGACTTTTTCGTCATATCGAACGAGGTAGGCGCCTTGAAACCGGA
>CAZOMD010000035.1:20517-20876 GCA_964580895.1 uncultured Planctomycetia bacterium
TCAACGAGGCGTTAAAACTCGCGGGGAGCATACCTAAAGATACATTTTATACCGATGACCGTCTGGAACTTGTCGAGGCAGCCAGGGTCATGGGGTTCAAAGCGATACATTTTACCGATCATGATTCTCTGAGGGGCCAACTTTCCAAGTACGATATAAATTTATAAACGTTGCCTGTTTAATCCAAAAAGCATAGCGTGCAGTGTACCGCTTAAAAGTCGAAAGTCAAAAAGTCTAAGGTCTAAAAATCACAAGCCCAAAAGTCTAACACCCCTTTTCAGCCTAAGGCTTCAGCCGCAGGCTGAGACCGGCCTCTGGCTGGGACTTTCGGACCTTTAGACTTTTCGACTTTTTGACTG
>CAZOMD010000036.1:0-555 GCA_964580895.1 uncultured Planctomycetia bacterium
TCCGTTAAGCTATTATATACTAATTCACGTCTTTTGCTTAACGGGGAGCAGTATAACTTTTCTCTAAATTCAAATGTATGTCTATTACAATATTTCTGGCAGGAAAAAAGTTATTTTCTTTTGTTTCGCTGAAAGTTTGGGCAATATCCAAAAGAAATTTCTCGTTCTTTACTGTTTCTACCAATTTTTTTAAATTTTCTTCCTTTTTTTGGGCCATACCCCCCTCCTAACTTTTTCAAGAACAACTATTTACATCATTTTAACACACAATTATTGCTTATCAATCAATTTCACAGATATCCTAATTTCACAAGAATACATAAATTGGTCTAAGCCCACCCTCACGGCGTCTACGATCTCCGCCAAAGGCGCATGCCGACAGGCAGGATTCGTTAAGGTTTTGAACCAGCGAACTGGCCAACTGGTTAACCCTTGAACTTTCCAGCGGCTCTTGTCCTAATCCCGCTCCCAGTGTCTGTGATTTGAACGGACACGAAAAATCCTTTTCTTACAGGATTTTTTAAGGCCGTCCGAGCGGCATCAAAGCTTCGAGGC
>CAZOMD010000036.1:565-9894 GCA_964580895.1 uncultured Planctomycetia bacterium
CTCGCAAGCTTGGTCTTTTGACAGAGACAAAAGTTGCGAGGCGAGTGTAGAGTAAAATTTGCCGCTGGAGCAAATTTTACGTCCCTGAAAGAACACCCCAAACAGCCTAATACCCCTTAAAGGTTCAGCGGCTCCATTCGATTCCCCTCACTCGCTCCTCCTAAACAAAAGGCCCCCTGCTTCACAGCAGGAGGCCTTCACGCGATACCTTTGCCCTATCTCGTTTTATAAATACACAATATCTTCACCATGATAGAGCGAAAGAAACAAAAGCATATAATCCCTTAGATGTCGGGTAAGCAAAAAATTATTCCTTATATGCTCCCGGCCGTTTTCCCCTAGCTTTTTTGCGTATTCCGGGCTATTAAGCATCTGCTTGAGAGCAAAGGCGGCCCCATCAACCGAATGGCAAAGCAACCCCGAATATTTATGTTTTATTTGTAAAGGAATACCGCCTACATTAGACGCGACCACAGGCTTTGCTTTCCAAAGCGCTTCGGCAACAGTTAATCCGAATCCTTCTTTTAAGGACTTTTGTATTATAATGGTCGATGCCCTCTGAAGCGCGTTAACTTCCAAATCGTTCTGAGGCAAAAGAAGAACATGTATATCCTTATCATGCTTGGCTTTTTCCTGAACCTCGGCAAGAACTTGCATCCCCTCCGGGTCATCGGCGGCGGTTCCGCCCGCCAATATCAACCGGCAGTCGATATAACGCCTGACTTTCTGATATGCCTCAATAACCCCGAGAGGGTCTTTTAATCGATCGAACCGGGAAATTTGAGTAATGATCGGCTTGTCTTTCGGTATCGAGTGCTTTTTTAAGACCGCATCAATATAATCCTGCGACAATTCTTTGTTTTTATCGCTTAAAGGATCAATGGACGGCGCTATAAGAAACTGCCTGATAGGTAGCTTCCGGGAAAAGCTGGGAGCCGAGAAAACCGCGGAATCATAACGAACAATAAAATTCATCAAAAAATTCCATACTGTCTGATCAGGATTTGATACATCGATGTGACAGCGCCATAGCCATTTGTTATTCATCCGCTTTTCTATAAGCATAATCGGTTGGGGGTCATGCACAAACACTATGTCTCCGCAGATGTTCATTTCTTCAATATTCTTGGAGCTGGTTTCCATAAAAATATCAAAATCGTGTTGCGTAATTCCCTCGACTCTGCCGTGCAACGCATTATGAAATTTTTTGGTAACTTCAAAAAATTGCTCGCCGCCTTTAATAACATCCCACCGCGCGTCCACATCCAATTCTTTCAACAGCGGCACCATGCGGTTTAGAATTTCCGCCACCCCTCCTCCGACAGCGGTAGAATTAATATGCTGAATAACCTTACCCTTCAGCTTTTCCGCGATAAGCCTTAAATCGTCGATAATCGATTGTCCGACAATAGACACATATCCGTCTAACTGCTCCATATCACGCCTTTATCCTGTCTTGTGCTATCTGTAATAATGCCTTCCTTAGTCCTTCCAAAGTCTGCGTATAGGGATCCAGCCGCGCGAACCTGTATGCCAGTTCCTTATCTCCCAAAGAATGCTCGATCCAATTCGAAAAATCATTATTCGCCTGCTCCAGCCTAAGCCGTGCTTCGAAAACATGAAAATATATGGAATCAATAGTTATCTTGCCAAGGATATCCGTGAATTCTCTTAGATTAAAGGCGAGGTAATGGGTAGGAAGCACAAAACTTACGGACTTAATAAAATGGAATTCTTCGCCTGGGCGCGCAAATTTACGGCGAGCCGATTTATTGTCTTTTAAATACTCCTCGATAATGTTAATAATTTTCTCCCTAAGATGACGTATCGTGGTATATTGCACGGTATCTATGCTCGCGAGGCTCTCGCCTAATTCATCCTCGCTAAGAACTTCGCTAACCCAATAAGCAAAGTCGTTCGGTGGCTCGGGTGAAAGATATTGATGCTGCTGCAAAAACCTGTGCGTATGATGGTAGATGCACGCCCCGGGGACATCCTTGATAAACTTCAATAATTGGCCTAATGTTTTGGCTCTCAGCCCGGTTAATTCCGTCAGATGCAGCCGCGTGTGGAATCTAAATGGTTCTTTCGCTCTTATTAGTTCTGCCGTCATATCTTTCTAAAATCCTCTCCAAAAAATCTTGGACTTCGTTATGGTCTTTCAAATAATACTGCGCGGAAGATTTTTTAGGTTTGCCTACAAATATAGTCAGCCCTTTGTTTTTTATCGCCTTGAAGGCATCTTCGTCAGTTATATCGTCACCTATGTAAACAGGCAGAACGCTTTTGTCTCTTGACGCGAAAAGTTTTTTTGCCAAAAGCCATAAAACAATCTTGCCTTTATTCCATGCCCCCGGTGGCCGTACCTCGACCACCATCTTGCCGGGTTGGATCTTTATTTTATTTCTTACAAGGTACGATATAACCGTCTTCTGAAAAATCTCCTTTAAAACTGGAATATCCTTCTTTTTCGCCCGCCTATAATGAAGGCTTAAAGTAAGCCACTTATCTTCCACAAAAGCGCCCCGGATACGGAAAACTTCCCGTTCTAACTCATTCTTGATCCGTTCGATAATCACCCGCCATCGGGACGAAACTATCGGCTTGAACTTAATCTTAGGCCCTTCTAGCTCTATTCCGTGGTTCCCGGAATAGATAACGTTTTTTAGCCCTATCTTACTTTTTATGTCCTCAAGCCGTCTGCCGCTTATAAAAGCCAATCTTATCTTGGGATTCTCTGACATTCCTTTTAACAACCTCTTAGCCGATTTAGGCAAAATGGCCTTCTTCGGCGTCGAAACCATAGGCGTTAACGTTCCGTCAAAATCCAAGAAAATAAACAAATTATTTCCATCTATCCTTCTTCCGACGCTGTTCCATACATTAAATAAGTATTCCATATCAATTTGTTGAGCCCTGTTTTCTGCCGGCGGCATATCGCGCGAAATCCCCCGGATTTAACCCTTTTTCAAAGATGTTAATTCTGTCACTATGTTGCCGGCCCAGCGATAAACATTATTTTCGGAAATAATCTTCCGCATGTTTTCCATCCGTTTCCGCTTCTCGTCCTGCGGCATTTCGATAGATATCTTTATCGCCTCGGAAAATTCCTCAATCGCATAAGGATTGAACTGGACCGCGTCGATCAGCTCCCTGGCGGCTCCTGTAAATTGGCTTAAAACAAGCATGCCGGATAAATCATTTTTCGCGGCCACATACTCTTTGGCAACAAGGTTCATCCCGTCGTGCAATGAACTTACCACGCAAAAGTCGGCCATTTTATAAAAAGGAACAATTTCATCGGCGGAAAAATGTTTTTTAAGATAAATTATCGGCCTCCAATTTCCGTCTATATGTTTCCAGTTTTTCCTTTCAACCAGCTCATCGATTTCCGCCATAAGATCGTGATACCTCTTTATGTGAACACGGCTGGGCGCGGCCATTTGAATAAATACTACTTTTTTCCTATACTGGGGGTATTTCTCAAAAAACCTGTCGATAGCGAATATCCGCTCAATTATGCCCTTTGTATAATCGATCCTATCCACCCCGACTCCGATAATTTTATCGTCTAATTCAAATTCCTTTTTAATTTTAGTTATCTGTTTGCCCATGTCCAGCTCTTCGCTCCCATTATCCATGTGTCCGTTAACGCTAATGGGAAAAGCTCTGACGAAAGTTTCTTTATTCAATCGGACAACGCTGAATTTTTCGGTATCTACCCTCGACTCAAGAAGTCGGTTTGCCGTGTCCAAAAAATTGTTACAATGGTTCTGCACGTGAAATCCTATCAAATCGCACCCCAGCATCCCGTCCAAAATATCCTTCTGGTACGGACAGATTGAAAACGATTCCGGGGTGGGCCATGGAATATGCCAAAATAAAGCGATTGTGGCATCCGGGCGCTTTTCCTTAATCATTCTGCCCAATAGTGTAAAATGATAATCCTGAATAAATACAAACGGATCTTTCGCGGGAAGTTCTTCCAAAACACTATCGGCAAATTTTTGATTCACCGTTTTATAAATATTCCAATCTGCTTCTCTAAAAAGGGGCCTGGTGTGGGTATTATGGCAAAGGGGCCACAATCCCTCGTTCGCGAAACCATAATAATATCCATCCTCTTCCTCTTTGTTGAGCCATACCCTTTTAAGAATATACCGATTATCTTCGGGGGGAACTCCGAGTTTATCTTTTGAATTCACAAATTTTCTATCGGCGTTCCCTGCGCCATGAGCGACCCATGTTCCTCCGCAGGCGCAAAGAATCGGGTGAATAGCCGTAACAACGCCGCTTGCCGGCCTTATGCATCTAACCGATCCCGTAATATCATCGATGACATGCATGTACGGTTCGCGGTTCGAAACTACAAATAACGCGTTATCGCCTAGTTTGGCACGCACAATATCTCTTAATTTGGATTCCGTCCATATTTCTTCTTTCTGCAATCGTACCGATGCCTCATCAGAAACCGTCCTTCGAGCGATACGAAGGCTTAAAGCAACCTGCTCGACTTCGCTGGCAAGCTTACCCAGTTCACCCTTCTCTTTAATAGGATGCGCTTCATCTATTTCACCTCGTTGGAAATGAGTAAACCATTCCGTTAGGCGCTGAACGGGCAAAGCGAAAATTTGCTGATGGAGAAAAAGTGCTATAATAAAAATTATCACTACCAGAACTATGAGAGTCGCGCTAATCCTCTTCCATATCTCTGTCAGCTGAGTTAGCACGTAAGAGGTATCGTATATAACTTCGACTAATCCTAAAATTTGATCTTCATCGTCTGTTATCGGAAGGATATAGCTATAAACGGTATACCCTTTAAATTCTTCCAGCTCGCCTCTGGGAGTTTTGTTTAATAACAGATCTTTTAGATAAGGTTTATCTTTATCCTTCCAATCATTGAAGCGTTTAGTAATGGTAATGATCTCGCCGTCTTTATCATACAAAACACATCCCTGCAACCTTTCCCGCGTCTCAAATTTCTCGGCAAGATAATTTGCATTTCTCATGTCTTTTGAGATAAAGACGCCTCTTGCCGATAACTCCATGCTCTCCGCGATATGTTTTGATTTACGTTTTAAATCGTCAATAAGCTTATCCTCCTCATGGCGGACTTGGAAATAGCCAAATAGAGTAAAAGCCGCGGCGACAACAATTAGGATCGGTAAAACAAATAGAAATATTCTTCTCATAATTTTCCCGATTTCATTTTCGCTTATACCTTCAACGCCTCAAACAGGGCATATCAGAACGTTTCAAATTTTATTTTTAGCCCTTCCGCGCATATTAACTTTTTGCCTCTATTTGTAATTATAAACTCTCATCAACAATAAGGAAAGGATAAAAATCGAGAGATCAGAAGTTTGGGATTGGAGATTACCTGCTCGGGGGGCAGACGCCCTATCTTGCCAATAGTTCAGATATCCGTAAAAAATGCGTGATAACCGGTAATTTCGCGAGCGGCGAGTCGGGACGAGCACTTGAAGCGATTCGCCGCCGATAAGGATAAAAATAATTTACGCTTCAAGGCTATTCAAACACCTGAAACTTGGAATTGACAGGCGAATTGCGAAAGCGCAGAGCCCGACTTGCCGCTCCACGACTAAAGGTTCAGCGGCTCTCTTCGATTCCCCTCACTCGCTCTTTCCTAAATGAAAAGGCCCCTTGCGTCTACAGCAGGAGGCCTTTTTAAATATTGTGGAGCGAGTGAGGGGAATCGAACCCCCGTGGCCAGCTTGGGAAGCTGGAGCACTGCCATTGTGCTACACTCGCTAAAATCCAGTCAACTTCCTTAGAACGTCATACCTATATTTTATCTCATCTCGCCCGGCTTTTAATAGCCCTTCCACGCTGAATTTTTCGACCGAAAAAGACGCCAGTATACTACCATACACCAGGGAATTTCTCAAGAGCTTGTCCGTAACTTTTGCCCCTTTCGAAAGATACCCTATCATACCGCCCGCGAATGTATCACCCGCGCCGGTCGGGTCTTTGAGGTTCTCCATGAGATACGCCGGAACTATGCAGCTCAGCTTGCCGGAAAAGAACAGCGCCCCGTGTTCCCCCTTCTTTATGACGACCATCTTGGCGCCTTTCCCGGAAATATAGCGGGCGGCGTTAAGCAGGTTCTGTTCCCCGGAGATCTGCCGCGCCTCCGCGTCGTTAAGAAGGAAGAGATCCACTTTTTTTAAAAGCTTTAATAAGGCCTTTTTTTTATGTGTTATCCACAGGTTCATCGTATCGCACGCCACGAGCCCGCTCGGCTTTATACGTTCGAATATCCATCCCTGAAGTTCCGGATCGATGTTCGCCAAAAGAAGATTATCTTTCGCCCGGACGCTATCGGGTATGATCGGCTTGAAGCCGTTAAAAACATTAAGATGAGTACTCAACGTTTCCGCGGAATTAAGATCGTGCGTATACCGCGCTTCCCATCTGAACGTTTTACCTTCCTTTATCTCAAGGCCTTTTGTATCGATGCGGCGCTCTTGAAACATATGTATGTATCTTTTTGGAAAATCCGACCCGACAACGCTGATAAGGTTCACCGGGGTAAAAAAAGAAGCGCTTAAAGAAGCGTAAGTGGCCGAACCTCCAAGCACTTCCGCCCGCTTCCCGAAAGGGGTCTCCACACTATCAAAGGCAATGGATCCGATTATAGTAAGCCGCATTTTGTCACTTTCCTTTATTCTCCAAGACTCTCTTTCATTACCTTTATCGAACAATATTCGGAACACATCGTGCAAACATCGGGACTTTTCGGTTTAGACGCTTTCCTTACCTTTTCCGGTCTCACGGGGTCTATCGCGAGCCTGAACTGACCCTTCCAATCGAACTTTGCCCTGGCGATAGATATCTCCCTATCCCTCTTAACCGCTGAGGGAATGCCTTTAACGATATCAGCCGCGTGAGCGGCTATTTTTGAAGCTATTACCCCGTCACGGACATCTTCTATCTCCGGAAGACATAAATGTTCCGCCGGGGTGACGTAACACAGAAAATCCGCTCCGTGCCATGCCGCGATCGCTCCCCCTATGGCCCCGACGATATGATCATATCCCGGCGCCGCGTCTGTCACCAAAGGCCCCAGCACGTAAAACGGAGCCCCGTGACAAATGGATTTCTGGAGCCTGACGTTCGCCTCTATCTGGTCGAGGGGTACATGCCCCGGACCCTCTATCATCACTTGAACCCCTTTTGAAAGAGCTTTTTGCTGCAGGTCACCCAGGACCAAAAGCTCCGCGATTTGCAACCGGTCGGTCGCGTCCACTATTGAGCCGGGTCTGAGGCTATCCCCAAGGCTCAGCACCACATTATATTCTTTGGCGATATCAAGGATATCGTCAAAACGCGAAAAGAAAGGGTTCTCACGGCCGTTCGAAAGCATCCATGACGCCAAAAGCGCGCCCCCGCGGCTAACTATATTTAGGACCCTCGTCTTTTTAGCCGCCAGACGGGCGGTTTCCAGCGTAATACCCGAATGTATGGTAAAAAAATCCACTCCCTCCTCGGCTTGCCTGATAAGAACATCGATAAAATCATCCTCTTTCATCGAAATAAATTTTTTCTTATTATCGCAAGCGACCTCATATACGGGTACCGTCCCCAGAGGCACGGGGCATTCGGAAAGTATTTTTTTACGAAGTTTTGATAAAAGAGGCCCGGTCGAAAGATCCATAACGGCGTCGGCGCCGGCCTTTACGGCGGCTTCCATTTTTTTTAGTTCATTCGAGATGTTTGACCGCGCCGGCGACAGACCTATATTAGCGTTGACCTTGGTGGATGTGCCGACGCCTATGGCGCATGGCACATCAATCTTACGTTTTTTGTTGTTAGGGACAACAATCCTTCCCCCGCTAATATTCTCTTTTATGAGAACGGGATCGGAATCTTCTTTCTTCGCGATGCTTCTCAATAGGTTTTCTTTTATTTTTATCACTGCGCCTCTTTAACGTTCCTTACGCTAAAACCGATAATATCATTTACCCTTTATTTTCTCTATCTCTTTTACGGCTATTTTCTCGATCTCATAAAGTTTAAACCGGAACTTCTTGAACTTCTGGGATAAATTCGTGTCAAAAAGCTTGAGCACCTCTTCGAGCACCCGGAGAGACTCCTTGCCGCGTTGTGAATTTGCCAGGAACAAATCCACAAGGTTCTCCCGCGTCTTCTCGGACCCTATTGTCTTTATCCCAACGTCGTTGATGTCCCTCGAGGAAACAAGTTCATCGAGATGTTCTTTGCGTAAAGCCTTTATGGCGTTAAAAACATCATGCCGAAGCGTCTTAAGCTTCACCGTCAGGTCCTCATTATCGAGTGAGAACCTTATGACATCTTCACAGACCCTTACCCCCTCCATGACCCGATTAAGATTGGCATCTATTATTCTGTATACTCCTTTATCCATATTACGCTTCCTGTGGTCCGTGAACTGCTTCGCTATACTGCACATTTTCACCGCAAAGTTTCGCCGGAACTATTCCTTAGAAACCTTAGCGAAGAAGCCCGGTCCGCCGAATTAAAACAAGAGGACAGGTCCATCGCGAAAAGCCTGCTGTAAACCTGCCCCCGGCTTCCGTTCCTTATCCTTTTAGTTTTTTTATAGTTGAGGTGGTCGAATACCCTTCCGTATAGGAAATGATCTTCACCTTGCCACCGCGCGCCTTCACGTGTTCCGCGCCCTTAACTTCCTCTTCTTTCCAGTCTCCGCCTTTAAAGAGGATATCAGGCGAAAGCTTGTTAATAAGTTTTTCGGGCGTGTCTTCCGAAAAGATTGTAACAAAATCCACGGATTCAAGGGACGCGAGGACCTCTACCCTTGCCTTCTGAGCGTTTATGGGCCGGCTATCGCCCTTTAGACGTTTCACGGAGCTATCGCTATTGACTCCCACAACAAGAAGATCACACCATTTTTTAGCTTCCGCAAGATACCTCACATGCCCAAGATGTATTATATCAAAACATCCGTTGGTGAAACCTATGACCTTACCTTTGGATCGTTCCCGGCCCACTATACCTGCCAGTTCACCCTGAGATAATATTTTTTCCTTTGTCATCTTTATTAGAAAGAGAATCCTCAATTATTTTGCACAACGCGTGAATGATGGTCTGATGCACTTCCTGTATCCGGGCCGTACTTTTGGACCTGACGACAATGGAGATATCCGCCTCTTTCGTGAGATCTCCACCGGAGCGGCCGGACAACCCTATCACAACCGCGCCTTTCTTTTTAGCCGTCCTCACGGCCTCAATAACGTTCAAAGAGCTACCGCTGGTGGATATCGCCAACATGATATCCCCCGCCTCGAGAAGAGCCTCCGCCTGCC
>CAZOMD010000036.1:9904-11590 GCA_964580895.1 uncultured Planctomycetia bacterium
TTATAGTCATTGGCCGCGGCGGTGATTATCGACGTGTCCGTGGTCAAAGCGATGCAAGGAAGAGCTACCCTCTCTTTTTCAAACCTTACCATAAGCTCGGCCGCGATATGCTGGCTGTCGGCGGCCGAACCCCCGTTGCCGCAAACAAGCACCTTGCCGCCAAGTTTGTAACAATCCATAAAAGCCCTCGCGGCCCTTACTACAGCGTCAACCGCTTCATCATCAGAGATGAATTCCTGTTTTGCCCTGATGCTTTCGGAAAGAATATCCCTTATGGCGCCTTTAATATCCATATCCGCCTCTTTTCGTTATCTCTCACTCGTAATTTCTGAACGGGATATTGGGAATGCCCTTTTCCTCTTTTTCGTCTTCCTGCTGGGATTCATCGCCTCTGGTTATTTTCGTTACATGCATTTTCAGGTTGATAGTTTCCTCGACCCCTATCATATCCTGTATCTTTTCCCTAACGGTCATCTGTATGCGCTCGGTAACCTCCGGGATATTGGTGCCGGCCGTTATGGATACGCTGCTTGTTATGAATATGCCTTTTTTGTTCACGCGTACATTCGACTTGATATCGTTTATCCCGGGGACATTCTTGGCTACCCGTCGGACATAATTTTCTATCGCGGAAATGGCCACGGTAACCTCTCCGTCGGGGTTCTTGAAAGTTATCAGTCTGCTTTTCTCAAGTTTCCTCGACACCCTGTAAGAACTGATCATGCCGATAATGACGAAAAGAGCCCCGATAACACCCGACGCGATCTTTAAATTAGGCGTCATACCGATGATCTCAATCGTCTCGGCCCAGGTATCGGCTGATAGGGCGTTGAGAGATATAGAGATAAAAATCGCGCCCGCAAAAAGCATTAAGACCATATAGAACAATATAAACGTCTTTATGATGTATCTCATAGACCCCCTCCCTCGTTAAATCCTCTGACCAGATCCAGATAACAAAACATCCCGGCCCAACCGGAAGAAGATATTTCTCTTCTTTTTTCGGGAAAAACTTCTCGATAAAGTGAGTTGAAATATCCCCGCTCCTGAAAGCCGGGTTCATTAAGACCTTTTTATGGAAATCCACGGTGGTTTTCACGTTCTCGATAAGAAATTCATCCAAGGCCCTTAACATTATCCTTATTGTAGCGTCCCTGTCTTTCCCATAAGCGATAAGCTTGGCTATCATCGAGTCATAAAAAGGCGGGATACTATATCCGCTATAAGCATGCGTATCGACGCGTATACCCGGCCCGCCCGGGATATTTAGGGCCTCTATGACTCCGGGACACGGGCGGAAATCATTCTCGGGATCTTCCGCGTTTATACGGCATTCCATCGCCCATCCCTTTATCTTGATGTCTTTTTGCGTGAACGGCAGTTTTTCCCCGCATGCTACCCGTATCTGCTCCTTGACCAGGTCTATCCCCGAGACCAGCTCCGTTACCGGATGTTCCACCTGTATGCGCGTGTTCATCTCCATAAAATAAAAATTTTTACCGTCAAGAAGGAATTCGATGGTCCCTGCCCCCCTGTATCCGACCGCCTTAGCGCCTTCGACAGCCATCTCGCCCATCTGTTTTCGAAGATCTTCATCAAGGCACATAGACGGCGATTCTTCTATGAGCTTCTGGTGCCTTCTTTGTATGCTGCAGTCCCTCTCCCCAAGATGAACGATATTCCCTT
>CAZOMD010000036.1:11639-12572 GCA_964580895.1 uncultured Planctomycetia bacterium
AAAAGATGGACTACGTTTCCGTGCTCATCGGCCAGTATCTGGAATTCAATATGGCGCGGCTCGTTTATGTACTTTTCCATGTATAGGTCCGAGTTGCCAAAAGCCGCTTCGGCTTCGCTTTTTGCCGTCAGGAAGGAATTTACCAGGCTTATATCATTATGGCAGACCCTCATGCCTTTTCCCCCGCCTCCGGCCGAAGCCTTCAAGATCAAAGGATACCCTATCTTTTTGGATTCCTTAAGAGCGTCCTCTTTCGTGGCGATAATAGCTTCCGAACCCGGGACAACAGGCACTCCGGCTTTTTTCATGGTTTCTTTGGCGGCCATTTTATTCCCCATAAGTCTGATATTCTCGGGGGTCGGACCGATAAATTTAATGCGGCATGACTCGCATATCTCGGCAAAATGCGCGTCCTCCGCCAAAAAACCATACCCCGGATGTATGGCCTCCACATCCGTTATCTCCGCGGCGCTTATTATGGCCGGGATGTTCAGATAACTGCTAGCGGGAGACGCTTTCCCAATACATACCGCTTCATCGGCAAGCCTCACGGGAAGAGACCGGGCATCCGCCTCAGAATAGACCGCAACGGTTTTTATCCCCAGCTCTTTGCAAGCGCGTATGATTCTAAGAGCTATCTCTCCCCTGTTTGCTATTAAAATGCGAGAAAACATGTTTTAATTCACCGTTATCCTCTGTTAAGTAACATTAATATTGTTCGTTATTACCAGCACGTTCCGCGGGTTCAACCTAGGGGGATATAACCTTTTTATGCTCCTCCATGGCTAAAGACCGGGACGAGTAGCCATAGGCGGAACCTTACGCGGGTTCGACAACGAACATTGTCTGGCCGAATTCAACCGGTTCCGCGTTCGCTATCTTTATTTCAAGTATCCTGCATCCGAATTCCGCTTTTATCTCATTCATCAATTT
>CAZOMD010000036.1:12582-20781 GCA_964580895.1 uncultured Planctomycetia bacterium
CAGCTTCATAGCTTCGACTATCGACAGCAAATTCCCTTTCTGCACAAGATCTCCTGGCTCGACATAAGGTTCAGCGTCCGGCGCGGACGCGCGATAAAACGTCCCTACCATAGGTGATTTTATCTCCTGTTTTTTGCTGTCCTGTTCCAGTTCCGCGCTGGAAGTTTCTTTTGAAACAGTTTTCTCTTCGATCCTCATGACAGGCGTGACCATTTCTTCCGTCCCTACCGCCCTCTTTTTGGTAAGTTTGACCTTCATGCCTTCGAGCTCGACCTCTATCTCGGCAAGATCGTTCTCATTCATGAGGTCAATAAGCTCTTTGATTTTTTTTATGTTCATGAAAATCACTCCTTTTAATGAGCCCCCGCAGTTTGCTTCGCAAACTGCGGGGGCGAATTAATCTCAGAACACATCACGCCCGCTCTATATACTCTCCCGTTCGGGTGTCAACTTTAACACGTTGGCCCTGCTCTACAAAAAGAGGGACTTTGACGATCTTTCCAGTCTCGAGCTTTGCCGGCTTGGTAGCGCCGGAAACAGTATCTCCCCTGAACCCGGGTTCGGTCTCGACTATCCTAAGCACTACATGTACGGGCGGGTCTACCGTAATGACCTCCCCGTCACATATCCTCGCCGTAACTATCATGTTCTCCGTAAGATAGTCCGCCGCGTCACCTATTACCTTTTCTGAAATATGGATCTGGTCATACGTCACCTCGTCCATGAAACAATACCCTATGTCATCCTTGTAAAGATACTGCATAGGTTTTTGCTCCGTAAAGACCTCTTCGAACATATCTTCCGGTCTTAATGTTTCAGAAAATGTAGCCCCGGTCTTAACATTCTTGAGCTTCGCCTTTAGAAACGCCCCGCCTTTTCCGGGCTTATGATGATGCGCCTCGACTACCTCGTGCATTATGTTATTGTACCTTATAATAACGCCTGGCCTCATTTGTACTGCTCTGATCATACCGTTAACACCTCACATCCCCTTTTTGTCACAAGCACCATGTCCTCCTGCCTCACCCCGCCGAGGCCGGTCTTATAAAGCCCCGGTTCGATCGTAACCACCATCCCTTCTTCCAGTAATTCGCTGCTGTCTTTCCTGAAATATGGGATTTCATGCACTTCCAGACCTACCCCATGTCCTAAGCCGTGGAGCAAAAACTCCCCAAAACCTTCTTTTTTGAGGAAATCATCCACTTTAGAGGCAATATACCCCGCTTTTACTCCGGGTTTTATTTCTCTAAACGCCAAATCCTGCGCTTTTAGGACTGAATCTCGGAATGCCCTAATTTGTCGGTTTATTCTACCGTTGACCCATGTTCTTGTCAAGTCAGAACAATAGTTCTCCATCCTAATACCATAATCAACAACCACGTGTTCCTCTTTTTTTATCCGTTTTTTTCCGGTTATCGCGTGCGGGAAAGCGCTGTTCACACCGGATGCGACTATCGGTTGGAACGAATAATCATATGTTGCCCTATTTATGTGGATATTGATCCGGGCGGCCACCTCAATTTCGCTCATTCCCACCTTTATCTCTTTTCTAACAAGATCCCAGATGCGTACGGTTTCCTTCGCGACCAGACGGATAATCTTTATTTCCTGGGGGGTCTTTATGCCCCTAAGCTTTTTGACCATACCCGCAACCGGAACCTTACCGGAAAACCGCGTTAATTTACAATGCGGGAGACATTTCTTAAGTTTTCGAACGGCTGCCGCGGAAAGCGACTCCTCATTTATGCCTATCCTCTTTATTCTGCTTTGCGTGACTAAGCTGCTTAAATTTTCGAGCTGCCGCCCGGCTGATATTTTACAGATCGGATCCTTTTTAAGAATGCTTTCGGCAAGACTCCGGTTCATGCTGTCAATACAATAAACGGGAAGGCCATCTTCCCGTATAAGGACCAATACCCCCCTGGTGTGATATCAGCAAAGATACATAATATCACATGTATAGTTCAAAAGTATAGCGTCGAGCCCCGAACCCCGAAACCCGGCCTTGAGCTCTCTTAATGCCGTTTTTCTGAAACTCGTTTCAGCGGACATTTAATTTCTCCAAGAGCGCTTCCAATCCTAGAATGTAGCTATACTTCCCGAACCCGCTGATCTGTCCGGTAACAACGGGAGCGATCAACGACTTATGCCTGAATTCCTCACGGGCATATATATTGGAAAGATGGACCTCCACCACAGGCACATCCTTGGCCCTTATCGCGTCGTGTATCGCGATACTGGTATGAGTGTACGCCGCCGGATTAATGATTATGCCCGCGGCATCGGCCTGGTTTATCTTGTCCACGATATCGCCTTCATGGTTCGACTGGAAAAATTCTATGATAATTTTTCTTTTTTTTCCGATATCTTCGATAGCCTGATTTATTTTTTCAATAGTATCTTCTCCATAGATATCTTTTTCCCTTTTGCCTAGTAAATTTAGATTAGGACCATGAATAACCAGTATCTTTACCATCATCCCCCCTTTAAAATTTAGCAGGGGCGTATCGCGATACGCCCCTACTAACGGTCTTCTGTTTCCGATTCCTCGATGAGCATAACGGGTATACCATTCTTTATCGGATATCTGCGCCCGCAGGAAGAACAAATTATGCTATTTTTGTCTTCCCTGACACCACCTTTACAGAACGGGCAAGCCAGGATATCCATCAAATCCTTTATTATCATCTGCAAATCCTTTCTTTGCCCTTGATCCCCGATATACTCCAAACGAGATAAATAATCCCACCGGCAAAACTTACTAAGAGAAGGCTGAAAAGCCCCAAAAGGCTCACCGCGAACGCTGTTTCTCTTCCTGTGATCGGAGTGAAGAACGCTACCATGGCGCCCTCTCTGACCCCGATCCCTCCAACGGAAGGGAGCATACTTATAAAAACAACAACGGGCATTATAAGAAAAATGTTATTTATCCCGGCTTCCTTGCCGAGCGCCGCGAAAAAAACATATACCATCATAAAATAAAATATCTGCGCCAGGATAGAGACCAAAAACGCGCTTACAACGACCTTACCCCTGTTCCTGTAATCATGGACTATCCCGTATAATGTGCCGAGTTTTTCTCCCAGCTTAAGCATCTTTATTTTCAAAAGGACCTTCCCTATCCTTCGTGCCACTCTGCCGTTAGTCACGATAACAACGCCCATTACGCCCAAAAAAAGCAAAATAAATACAAGTGTCCTTATGGAAGGGACGTTGAGTCTGCCTTTGTCGATAACGAGCGCTACCGCGGCTACGACAAGAAAGGTATAAAGTCCTATGAAACGGTCCATCAGGACGCTCGCGTAAGAACGGAGGCGTTCCTTATTGGCGTTAGCGGCATAATGGGCTTTTATGATGTCTCCGCCCACCGCCGTCGGCATGAAATTGTTAAAAAAACATCCTATCAAGGTCAATTCAACGGCTTCCCTCAGCGTTATCTTGAGATCCTCCCCGAGAAATATAACCTTCATGCGGTAGGCTAGAACAACTATGTTAAAGACGATAAGGACAAGCGCTATCCACAGAAGATGGACATTACTTTCGGAAAGGCTTATCCAGATATGACTGACATCTTTCCGCATTATCCAGAATAGCATAAATAATAACCCGGCACTTATGAAGATGCGAAAGAGCGCCAGAATTTTCTTCATCATTTTCCTCCAATTGATATGTTTGGCCGCGTTTTCATGAGCATAAAGATGCCTACGCGCCTTCCTTCTCGGGAGCCGCTTCCTTTTCACCTTTTGAGCGGCACATAATATATCCCATCCTTAGCTGGTGTAAAATGTTTTCCAGATTGGAGGATTCATCTTCGGTAAGATTCCCGGCCGTCTTGACCTTGAGCATATCTATTATGTCTATCACCCGACTGGCATGCACCAAGTCTTTATCTTCCTTCTCCGTGACTGGGTTTTTGATCAAGCCTAAAGCGATCAGTCCATCCGCCATAAGTCCCGACAAAAATACCGTAAAGTCCATTTTGATGTTTTCTTCGCCCATTACCTGTCTCCCCGCATTCTAATCTTAAAAAATATTTTTAAAAAAGCGTATATCAAACGTTATCCGGTTCACTTCAACCAGCGTTTGATAACGCCCATTTTCTCGATACAGGCCAATTCCCCCTGTTTTATGATAAATGCCGCTTTGTCAAAATCAAACTGGTCCAGGTCCCCCAAATCCGGTTTTATAACTATATCCGCTTCTTTCGCCTGATACGCATTTAGTTCATCTCCAAGTATCTGCACCGATTGTATCAAGGCCTTAAGCACATTGTAGACTTTATGGTTTTTTACACCGAACCCCGGGTTCACCGCCACAATGAAACTGGCGCCAAAATCCCAAGCCGCTTTTGTGGGAATGCTGTTCCTGACCCCGCCATCAACAAGTTTTTTACCGTCTATTTCAACAGCCGCGAAAATGCCGGGCCATGAACAGCTCGCCCTTATCAATTTGACTAGATTTCCGGAAGAGTGAGTCTGCGCTTCTCCCGTCTCGATGTTAACGGTAGTAAGAGCGAATGGTATTTTCATGTCCTTGAACCCGCGATCTTTTATTATCTCAGATATTATCTTCTCGAATTTATCGCCCCGTATAAGACCTGTCGCATGAAAACCAAAATCCACTATGTTCGGCCAAGAAAATTTCAGAGCCATCTCCTCAAGCTCGAGAAGAGAACAGCCTAGACAATGCGCCGCCCCGATAAGACTTCCTATGCTCGTTCCTATCACCATATCAAAAGGCATTTTACCGACGCCAAAATGCCTTTCTAACGCCTTAAGCACGCCCACATTGGAAAGACCTCTTGCCCCGCCGCCCCCAAGAACCAGTACGACTTTCTTTTTTTTGAATATTCCCATACTCGCATCCCCTGTTACAACAGCCCGTTCCCGGATACCGACATCTTCTCAGGAAGCATGTATAAGTATGCCGGCGTACCCCACGACACTATTCGCGTCCCCGGAAGCATATCCGCTATCCGAATATTTCACCAGTTCCCTTTTCCCGGCGTTAAGTTCTTTCGCGCACATTAGCATAATGACAGTTGGTATATAACCGCACATCGATATATCCTTATCCCGTACAACGTTATATAAGCCTTCCGCGTCAAGATCCAACACGGCCTGAATGGCCATCTTGTCTTTTTTTGCCGCTTCGTTCCTCGGTTCATAATGCGTCATATCGCTTGAGGCTATTATCATCGCGTCTCTATTCAGATCCTTAACGGCCGACACTATCGCCGCGGCTATTTCCTTGAGTTCTTTAAGTTCGCCGTGAAAAAGCGTTATTGGGACAATATTCGAGCCCGGGGAAACGTACTGGATGAACGGCAACTGAACTTCTATGGAATGTTCGGCCACATGGGCCATGATATCGTCTTTAACAAGCTTTGTCCTGCCAATAATCCCTTTGACCAGTTCCGAGTCCACATCGATAAGGCCTAACGGCGTCCGCCACGGAAAACCGCACACGGCAAACTTCGACCCAAGCCCGGTATGGTTAGGGCTAAGTATAATGTAGGTCTTCCTCGGCATGGGTCTGGGATAGGTCTCGCCGGCAACCGGTCCTGAAGAAACATGGCCCGCATGTGGCACGACCACCCCGACCGCTTTGACCTTTTTAATCTCTTTCGGGATCATGCCTTTTAACTCGTTAAGCAATACCTGCTTGTTTGAGGGGTAAAATTGTCCCGCTACTGCCGGTTCTCTTATCATTATCGATCCTCCCCGGATCAAAACATACAATTTTAATATTATAAGCGAAAGAGAAACCGAGGTAAAGGAAAAGTAAAGAATATAGGCTTAAATATGTCACGTTTTATTGATTTAACGCAGTTTGATCTTTGGGGGTATCATATCTCGTGTCCGACGAAGACGAGTGTACCATAACTATGCCTAGCTTCTCAAGATCAAGTATTTCCCTGGCGCACTCAGTTATGTCCTCTTTACTGACAGCGGCTATTTTCGAGGCATACTTTTCATGATCCAGATATCCAAGACCGCATATCTCCTCCAAAGCCATAGTCATGGATACCGCGTGGTTCGTCTCTAAAAGATAGGCTTGTTCGGATATAAGCCGCATCTTTGATGCTTCAATATCAGCGTCCTCTATCTTCCCTTCACAGATTGATCCGATCGAGGATATTATCATTTCTTCCGCTTTCTCCAGATTCTCCTCAGTCGTAGCCACATAGATGATAAAATATCCGGGGTCCACTTCAGGTGAAAAGATAGCCCCCGACGCGTACGCTATGCCTTCTTTCTCTCTCACCGTCTGGAACAAAAGGCCGTCCGTGCCTGAGAGTAGCGCGCTTATGACAAAGAGCGGATACTTCCTCTCATCGTCAAGGCTTACGCCCTTAAAACCGGCCAGAAAAATCGCTTGCTCCCGCCGCATCAGTATGTCGACCTTGCGACGTCCGATAAAATCCGCCGTAGTATTGACCTTCTCCTTGTATCGTTTTCCTCTCCAGCCGGCGAATTTTTTGGCAAGCTTAATGATAGTCTCCTCTATCTCCACATCCCCGACAACGGTTATCACGGACCCTTGCGGCACAAAATGGTCCTCGTAAAACTTCGCGACATCGTTACGGGTGATCGCGAATACCGTTTCCTTCCTCCCCAGGACCCTCATCCCATAAGGATGGTCCTTATACAAAAGTTTTCTTAAATATATGATCCCGTTTTCGAAAATATTTTCTTCCTGTTCGTTTATGGCGGCAATGATCTTTTTTTTCTCTTTTTCAAGTTCTTCCACAGGGAAGCTCGGATTTTTTACCACATCCTCGAAAATCTCCAGCCCTTTATCTGTATCGTCCGCTAACACATCCATACTTATCCCCAGACTGTTCATCCCGCTGAAGGGACTGATATCCCCGCCCAAACCCTCTATCTCCGGGACTATCTCGGCTTCATCGCGCCGCGTCGTCCCTTTAAGCAGCATCCCTGCCGTCAGATTAGATATCCCGTTATTTTGGTTCTCTTCTTCCCGCAGCCCGCCGGGTACGGCAAAAGAGACCGAGACCAGCGGCACACCCTTAACTTGTTTCACTATAATCTTCATCTCGTTACCGAACATTACATATTTTGTCTTCTCTTCTTTGACCTTAGCTTCGCTGCCCTTTCCGGTTTTCTGTGAATATTCACGCGGCAGTAGAAACACCGTCGTCGAGTTATCCGAGAATAGATATTTACCGGCCACCTTACTTATATCTTCCGCCTTTACTTTCTTTACCTCGTTCACATATTTCTCAAAGAATCCCGGGTCCCCTGTCATAAGATAAGAACTCGTAAGGGAAGACACGACAGCGGAGATCCTTTCGTGGGAATGCAGGTAATCCGATATGACAAGGTTCTTGGCCCGGTCGAGTTCGCTCTCTTCTACCGCCCTATGTTTAAGTTCATCGATCACGGCGAATATCTCTTTTTCCGCGTCTTCAAGCTTATCGGCATCACCCACTCCGGCTATGATAAGTACCCCGGGATATTTCGGGGTGTAGTTAAGGCTGGAAACGTCGTAGAGAAGCTGTTTTTCTTTAACGAGACGTTTATTGAGAAGCGAATTATTCCCTTCCCCCAGCATTATGCTGAGGACATCCCCCGCGTAGAGATCTTCCGAATAGAGACTGGTCGTATGGAACCCCATCGCGAAATAACCGAGCGTTATGTCTTCGGGAAATCTTACACTACGCTTATCCATCTGCCGCGGTTCCGGGAGTACCATCGCCTGTCCGGAAAGTCCTCTTTCGTAAGAACCGAACTTCTCGCCGGCTACATCCACCGCTTTTGGGCCGGGGACTCCCCCCACTATCCCGACAACCATTCTTTCGGGCGTGTAGACCGCGGAATGATAACGCTTTATATCATCTTTTGATATCTTCCGTATCACATCCTCATACCCGATGATAGGATGTCGGTATATATGCTCCGTGTAAGCCTGTGAAAAAAGAAGACGGACCCGCTTGTTCACGGGGTCATCCTCATTCATCTTCACTATAGATTTTATCTACATCTTATCCACATCATCTGCTTTCTCTTGTTGAACATAATTAGAAAAATCAGAACTTGCTAAAATGATCCATTCTTCCTTCTGTTTTTTGATGACATTTGCTATAGCCTTCCCAACAACCTTGCAGCTGTCTAGAAACATCTGATCAGGGAATTCGTTTTTTATACAAATTGGCACAAACTTAAAATTACTTCC
>CAZOMD010000037.1:0-20735 GCA_964580895.1 uncultured Planctomycetia bacterium
CGATTGTGGTCGCTTGCTCGCAAGATCCCTTTATTATAGGCTCAAAGGCTCCCTTCGAGCCCCTTCAACCTGTCGTCCCATTAACGAAAAAGCCCGGCCCTCTTCAAGGATCAGGCTTTTCTTTACATGCCCTCCTTCGTTAAACACCTATATTCTATCCAGCTTCGGAGGGCTACCTTCGCTTTTTAAAAACCGGCGAAGCCAACCGAAGCCGAATAGAATATAAATATTTTGGCGAAGGTTGGCGGGGTGGACGGGGCTCGAACCCGCGACCTTCGGATCGACAGTCCGACGTTCTAACCAGCTGAACTACCACCCCGGAATCTTGTGTGAAACACAAGATTCGAAGCCCCGCTGTTTTCGCAAGAAGCGGGGCGTGCTAATGTCGATTTTCTATTTTCTCTCTTTACCTCTCGAATCTCCCTTTTACAAACGTGTATATTTATATCACATGTTTTGTTCCATGCCAACAAAATTGTGTTTTCGAAACACCTCGAATCTGTAGGGGCGTATTGCAATACGCCCCTACAGATTTTTCCATGCCTTAATTCCTGCGTAGCCATACCCTGCGTCTTGCTTCGTGATTGGCGAAGCAGAATGGTGGGCGAGACAGGGTTCGAACCTGTGACTTCAACCTTGTAAGGGTTGCACTCTAAACCAGCTGAGTTACTCGCCCACTTTACTAAGGCGGCTATTATAGCGTAAACCTTCCCGGGGGTCAAGTTGACCGCTCCCGGGAGTATCGCCCCGTTATTCAACTGTCACAGATTTGGCAAGATTCCGCGGCTGATCGATGTCGTATCCAAACTCCGCCGCGACATAGTATGCCAAAAGCTGCAAGGGCAGCACTACTATGATGGGCGAGAAGATCTCTTCCGACCTGGGGACTTCAATCACGTATTTTGTTGCGCCGTCCGAGAAAGACCTGTCCCCTTCCGAAATCACGGCAATGACTATCCCGCCTCTTGCCTTTATCTCCTGTATGTTAGACAACATCTTTTCGTGCGTATCTGCCTTTACGGCCACGCACACTACCCACGGGTTTTCGTCTATCAACGCTATCGGGCCATGCTTCATCTCTCCGGCAGGATATCCCTCCGCGCTTATATATGATATTTCCTTTAGCTTCAACGCCCCCTCCAGGGCATTGGGATAATTAATATTTCGGGCAAGATACAAAAAACAGCTTTTATTGTTCCTTAAAAGATAATATTTGTGGAAATCCGACGCGTATACCGCGAGCTTATTGTTTTTGGAATGGCACTGCCGCAAAAATTTCGCGGCAAGCGCCGGGATTTTCCTGAATTCGTCAAGATATTTGCTCGTTTCGCCCTTGGCCGCCCCTCTTGCCGAACCAAGGTAACACGCGAAGAGATACAATATCGCAAGCTGCGCCGTATACGCCTTTGTGGACGCGACCGCGATCTCCGGCCCCGCATGGGTATATATAACACCGTCCGCTTCCCGCGCTATGGAGGACCCGAGGACATTACAGATCGCCAGGACAGCCGCCCCCCTTTTCTTCGCTTCCCGAAGCGCCGCCAGGGTGTCCGCTGTTTCCCCTGATTGCGATATCACTATCACCAGGGTGTCTTTATCCACCAAGGGGTCACGGTACCTAAACTCGCTCGACGTATCCACCCATACGGGTATTCTTACTTCTTTTTCTATCACGTATTTCCCGGTCAACCCCGCGTGGTAGGCTGTCCCGCACGCGATTATAGATATGTTCTTTATCCTTTTCAGATGCGCCTTTGTTATGGCGAGCTCCTCGAATTCAACAGCGTTGTTCCGGATCCTTTCCTTGACGATGTTCTTCAATATTTCCGGCTGCTCGAAGATCTCTTTCAGCATAAAATGTTTATATCCCATTTTCTCCGCCTGGGAAATATCCCATTTTATCTGTACGGGTGGTCTTTTTACCTCTTTCCCTTTTTCGCCGTAAATGACAAACCTGTCTCTGTACATATCGACTATTTCCCCGTTCTCAAGATAGACAACATTTTTAGTAAAATCGAGCACCGCGGGGATGTCGCTCGCCAGGAAATTTTCCTCGTCCCCTATCCCCGCTATCAAGGGGCTATCTTGCCGCGCCCCGATTACCCTGCCGGATTCCTTCCGGTGCACGACCGCTATGGCGAAAGAGCCTTTGAGCTCTTTCACGCCTTCTTGGACGGCTGCCAGAAGATCCCCGTCGTATTTATCCGCGATAATGTGGGCGATGACTTCGCTGTCGGTGTCCGAAACGAATTTGTGCCCTTCTTTCCGAAGTTTGGCTTTTAGTTCCAAATAGTTCTCGATGATCCCGTTATGGACGACGGCTATGTCCCCCCCGTTGTCCACATGCGGATGCGCGTTCACGTCGTTCGGGACACCGTGCGTGGCCCACCGGGTATGGCCTATTCCCGTCCATCCCGGGATCGGATCTTTCTCTAGGTCTGTTTTTAACACCTCAAGTTTTCCCTGTTTTTTCCGGACAGACAGCCCCCCGTCGTTAAGCACTGCCACGCCGGCGGAATCGTATCCCCGATATTCCAGCCTGGAAAGCCCTTTAACTAGAATACCCGCGGCGTTCTGTTTCCCTGTATAACCTATTATCCCGCACATGTCGATCTCTCCGGATCGTGCTTTTGTTGTTTATTGCCCGGCTTCCCGCCGGAACTTGTTTATGAGGTTCGTTATATCGCTTCGCACGCAGCGCCCGACAAGGGACGCCATATAAAGAAGGATGGAAAATTGCCAACATTCATTGGGTCCGATAAGAAGAGCCGTATTAACGTTCTCTTTTTTCTCCAAATTTTTTTTGTATTTTTCGACCGTCTTCGAAGGCCTCGCCGCCTCGACCTCCAGCTTCCCCACGATATTATTGTATTTGAGAGACGGGAACCGCACGCCCCTCATAAGGAAAAACATCTGCACCGCCCCTTGTTCCAGATCAAGCGTTTCTTCGAAATCAAAACCTTCAAATTGGGGTAGATCCTCCGGAAGAAGGATAAGGGGCCTTTCGATCAGCACCTTGCCTTTCCGCACAATAGTGCGTCTTTCGTTGGCGGTAGTTTCAGCGAGAAAGATATAGGGAACGGCGGTATTCTCGAACGTCGAAAGCCCCTTGATCCGGCCTCTGACGATCTCCGTCTTTTGCTGCGCCATTTCCCACAACTGCTCGATGTCCATCTTCCCCGCTTTGTCCGTAAAGAGTAGCGGAGGGTTTTAAACCCTCCCCTACAGTTAAAGGCTCAGAAGCTCCCTTCAAATCCCTTCGCGCGAAGAGCGCAATCAAAGCGCTGCTCCCGCGAAGCCAGACCCAAGCCTTGCCTGCCGATTGGCGAAGCAGAATATTTTTGTCCTCCTTCGCCCTTCACCGCGAAAACGATGGTAGGGCTTCGGAGAGACATTCTGCTTTCCTTACATCCCGATTTCTGCGAAGCCATACCTAAGTCTTGCCCGCCGATTGGCGAAGCAGAATATTTTTGTCCTCCTTCGCCCTTCACCGCAAAAACGATGGTAGGGCTTCGGAGAGACATTCTGCTTTCCTTACATCCCGATTTCTGCGAAGCCATACCTAAGTCTTGCCCGCCGATTGGCGAAGCAGAATGGCATCCCCAAGGGGATTTGAACCCCTGTTGCCAGAATGAAAATCTGGAGTCCTGGACCGGACTAGACGATGGGGACACCGATTTTTCTTTGTCTTAAAACCCCCTCCTGTTTTACCAGGAGAATAACGGGATATTATTTTACAAAAACGCTGTTGTTATTTCAACTTCTTTCTGCATTAAAAAAAGGCGGCCGTTTCTCTATCCCCCGGCCTTCCGCCTTTATGCTTCGCCGTCTTCGCCCTCGGGCTCGCTCTCTTCTTTGGCTATCACGTTCGCGACAGAAGTAAGTTTGTCGTCTTTTTGCAGGTTAATAAGCTTCACCCCTTGGGCCGCTCTTCCGACGCTGCTTATCCCGTTCACCTCAACGCGCACGACCATCCCTTTGGTGGATATAAGCATTATTTCGTCGTTCTCCCTTACGCTTTTCACCCCAACGACGTTTCCGTTCTTTTCAACGACTTTTAAGTTTATGACTCCGCTGCCGCCTCTTGATTGCAGCCTGTACGCGTCAAAGGTCGTTCTCTTCCCAAAACCCCGTTCGGTGACGGATAGCAGCATCCCGTCAGAGCCAACCTTGACCATCCCGACGACCCTGTCTTTTTTCCGGAGCTTCATGCCCTTGACCCCCTGGGCGCCTCTTCCCATGGCCCTTATGTCCGATTCATTAAACCGGATAGCTTTTCCGCTAGCCGTCGCCATGCAGATCTGGTCTTTCCCGTCGGAAAGCACGGATCCGATGAGAACATCCCCCTTGCCGAGCGTTATAGCGATAATCCCGCCTTTTCTGGGGTTACTGAACGCCGCGAGCGGCGTTTTCTTTATCTTCCCTTGTTCCGTGGCCAGGACCACAAATCTGCCTTCCACAAATTCCCTGACGGGGACGACGGAAGAGATCTTCTCCTCCGAAGAAACGCCCAAAAGGTTTACGATAGGCCTCCCCTTTGTTCTTCTGCCCGCCTGCGGGATCTCGTGCACCTTAAGCCAATGGAGTTTTCCTTCGCTCGTAAATACCAGCATGTAGTCGTGTGTCGAGGCGATATAGAGATGTTCTATAAAATCCTCTTCCTTGGTCTCCGCCCCGGCGACGCCTTTTCCGCCCCGTTTTTGTTTCTTATACGCGCTCACCGGGAAGCGTTTTATGTATCCCGCGTGGCTCACTGTGATCACCATGTCTTCCTCGGCGATAAGGTCTTCTATGTTTATGTCCTCGGCGGCGCCCGTTATTTCCGTCCTTCGCTCGTCCCCGAATTTTTCCTTAAGCTCGAGGGATTCTTCTTTGATTATCGCCATCACTTTTTTATCGCTTGCGAGTATCCCCTTAAGTGTTTCGATAATTTTTAAAAGCTCCAGGTATTCTTCTTCTATCTTCTTTGTCTCGAGGCTGGTCAACTGCTGCAGCCTCATGGCCAGGATGGCCAGCGCCTGCTTTTCGGAAAGATCAAACTTCTTGATAAGCCCAAGTTTCGCTTCTTCCGGGTCTTTCGACTTCTTTATCAGCCTTATCACTTCGTCAAGGTTCTTTATGGCGACCTTCAGCCCCTCCAGGATGTGCGCGCGTTCCTCGGCTTTCGCGAGATCGTACCGCGTACGCCTTATGATCACCTCTTTCCTGTGCTTTATAAACTCCACCAGCATTTCTTTAAGGTTCAAGATCTTCGGTTGTCCGTCCACTATCGCCAGCATTATCACCCCGAAGTTGTCCCTCATCTGCGTGTGCTTATACAATTGGTTCATCAGGACTTCCGCGTTGGCGCCCCTGCGGATGTCAACAACTATCCTCATCCCGTCCCGGTCCGATTCGTCGCGTACGTCCGCTATCCCATCAACTTTCTTGTCTTTGACAAGATCGACTATCGATGTTATTAGGCGCGCTTTATTCACCTGGTACGGGATCTCGGAGATGACTATCGACTCCTTCCCCTGTTTTTTCTGCTCTACATGTGCCTTTGAATGAAGGGTAAGCGTCCCTCTGCCCGTGGTATAAACCTGTCTTATGCTCTCTTTCCCGCAGATAAGCGCTCCCGTCGGGAAATCCGGCCCTTTGACGATCTTCGCCAGCTCAACCACATTACATCCCGGATTCTCGATCAGATAACAGATCGCGTCCACGATCTCGCCGAGATTGTGCGGCGGAATGTTGGTCGCCATCCCTACCGCGATCCCGCTTGACCCGTTAAGCAAAAGATTGGGCAATACTGACGGCAGGATCGTGGGCTCCTGCAGGGATCCGTCGAAATTCGGCCTGAATTCCACCGTGTTCTTTTCCAGATCTTTCAACATCCATTCCGCCGACTGTTCGAGCCTGGCTTCGGTGTACCTCATCGCGGCGGCAGGATCGCCGTCAATGGACCCGAAGTTCCCCTGCCCGTCTATAAGAGGATATCTCAGAGAAAAGTCCTGTACCATCCTTACCAAAGCGTCATATACCGCCGTGTCCCCGTGCGGATGGTATTTCCCGAGCACTTCTCCCACTATCCTCGCGCTCTTTTTGAACGGTTTATTGTGAACTATCCCCATATCTTTCATGGCATAAAGGATGCGCCTATGCACGGGCTTTAATCCGTCCCGGACGTCCGGCAGGGCCCTTCCCACAATAACGCTCATCGCGTAATTGATGTAGGAATCTTTCATTTCGTCTTCGATATAGATTGGCACTATTTTTTCGTTCTTTGTATACATCCTGTCTCCTTTTATCTGACGTCTTCGGCTTACGGCGCGTTAGAGAACATGCGCCCCGACCGGCTAATCTTCGGTCCTTTTATATGTCCAGGTTCTTCACGTCTCTGGCGTGGTCGAGAATGAAGCTTCGCCTGAGCTCAACGTTGTCCCCCATCAAAACATTGAACATTTCGTCGGTTTCTACCGCATCCTCGATAGTTACCTTCTGCATCGTTCTTCTTTCGGGGTCCATCGTTGTTTCCCAAAGTTGATCCGGGTTCATCTCTCCCAGCCCTTTGTATCTCTGGATGTTTACCCCTTCCTCCCCTTGCGCGAGAACGTACAGCAGCAATTCCTGCAAAGAAAAGATCTCCGTTATCCCGTTTATCTTAAAAACCGGTGCCCGTTTTCCCTCTTTTTCTTTTCGTTTTTCTTTTTTCCCGCTAAACCCGGCTTCTTCCGGTTTTTCCTGCTTTTTATCATAATCCGCGATGTCCAGTCCGTATTTACTTATTTCTTTGGAAATTTTTTCAACTTCCCGCGCTTCATAAAATTCTTGAACGGAAACCGACATCGTTCCGTTTGTTTGTTCGCTCTTTTCTTTTTCATCCTTTATTTGCAGCTCTTTGCCTTTTCCTTGTTTTGCCCTAAGCGCCGCGAGTTCGTCGTCGGAATACAAATAAACGTATTCTCCCTCCACTGTTATCCTGTAAATTGGCAGTTTTTTGGTTTTTTCATCTCTTAATTCCAGATATTTCCCGATTTTTACTCCACGCCGCTCTATCGCGCTGGAGAGTTTTTCGAGCCGCATTAAGAGTTCCAAAAGTTCCTGTAGCTTGGCCGGAGTGATTACTTTTTTGTCGCTTACAGTTTCGACTTCGACCCCTTTTATCCCCTGTTCGATTAGGAACTTTTTCATCTCGTGTTCAGTGTTCACGTATTTTTCTTCTTTTCCTCTCTTGACGCGGTAAAGAGGAGGCTGGGCTATGTATACATGTTCTTTTTCCAACAGATCTTTCATCTGCCGGTAAAAGAACGTCAAAATAAGCGTTCGTATATGCGATCCGTCCACGTCGGCATCGCACATTAAAATGACCTTGTCATACCGTATTTTGCTTACGTCGAATTCTTCGCCGACGCCGGCCCCAAGCGCTGTTATCATCGTTTTTATCTCTTCGTTCACCAACACTTGGTTGATCCTGGCTTTTTCGACATTCAGGATTTTCCCCTTGAGCGGCAATATCGCCTGGAATCTTCTGTCCCGGCCCTGTTTCGCCGAACCGCCGGCGGAATCTCCTTCGACTATATATATTTCCGTCAAGCTCGGATCTTCCTCCGAACAATCGGCGAGCTTGCCGGGCAAGGAGCTCCCTTCAAGAGCGCCTTTTCGCCGCGTGAGTTCCCTGGCTTTTCTCGCCGCTTCCCGCGCCCTTGCCGCGGTCACTGCTTTCCGCGTTATCTTACCCGCTATCTCCGGGTTTTCCTCGAGATACGCCCCGAGCATTTCATTCACTCCAGCCTCGACTATCCCTTCTACTTCGGAGTTCCCTAATTTTGTTTTCGTCTGTCCCTCAAACTGCGGGTTGGGGATCTTCACGCTTATCACGCCGGTCAATCCTTCTCGAGTATCGTCACCGGAAAGCGCGTCTTCCTCTTTAAAAAGCCCCCGGGCTTTTCCATAGTTCTTCAACGTCCTCGTAAGGGCCGACTTAAACCCCGTCAGATGCGTCCCGCCTTCGATGGTATTTATATTGTTGACGAAGCTGTAGAGATTTTCCGCGTATCCCTCGTTATATTGGAGCGCCACCTCTATTTTGATCTGGTCTTTTTCTTTTTCGAAATAAATGATCTTTTTATGCAGCGGTTCCTTGTTCTTGTTCATGTGTTCGACAAAAGAAACGATGCCTCCTTCGTAATAGAATTCCGTCGTCTTGTCGATCCTTTCGTCTGTCAGGGTTATCTTAACTCCGCGGTTCAGGAACGCGAGCTCTCTCATCCTCGTGGCGACAAGATCGTAACTAAATATCGTTCCTTCTTTAAAGATCTCTTCGTCCGGCCTGAAGGTAACGCCTGTCCCGGTCGTTTTTGTCGTCCCCAGCACTTTTAGCTTAGATTTAACTATTCCCCGTTCATATTCTTGATGGTAGACCTTCCCGTCTCTTTTCACTTCGACCCTAAGCCATTCCGAGAGCGCGTTAACGACGCTTACCCCGACGCCATGAAGCCCGCCCGACACTTTGTAGACCCTGTGGTCGAATTTCCCGCCCGAATGAAGGGTCGTCATTACGACCTCGACCGCCGGTTTTTGCATCTTCTCGTGCGTATCCACGGGAATGCCGCGCCCGTTGTCCTTTATGCTTATGCTTTCATCCGCGTGGATAATCACTTCTATCGTGTCGCAAAATCCCCCGAGGACCTCGTCGATGGAATTGTCCACAACTTCGTAGACGAGGTGATGCCGCCCGCGTTTCCCGGTATCTCCGATATACATCGCGGGTCTTTTCCGGACCGCCTCGAGCCCTTCCAGGACCTGTATCGTGGTCGCGTCATATTTTTTCGCGCTCTTTTCCTTTTCCACGTCCACATTTTTATTCTTCGCCATCTTTTTCCCTTCCCTCTCTTGCTAATCCCATGTTCCTACGCGGAACCGTATTCCTTTTATTTTTTTTCTTCCTTGATAACTTTTATTAAAAGCCGCTATTATTTTTCTTTTGTCGAGCGTCAGCTTATAAAGCCACGGGGGGTTGTCCACAATCACCATTAAGACGCCGCCCTTGAGACTTACGGGATAACTGTGTCCTTTCGCGTCCTCTTCGACGGAACATTGCCAGGCGTCCCGGACGGCGGTCCCCTTTTTTAGGTCTTGTCCCTCCCACCTTTTCAGCAAAGAACTTATTATCCCTTTTACGTGTCTCCCGCTATCGATGGCCATTTCCCCGTTGTCCCTTTTTCTTTTACCCTACCAGCTGCATCGGCAGCACAACATAAGTATATTCTTCTCCCTTTCGCAGAACCCCGGGCTTATTCGCGTCCTCCACTTCAAAAATGATCTCCTGGTCATCAAGGTTCTTAAGAACGTCTATGAGATATTTCGGGTTAAACCCGATCTCCATGTCCTCGTCCCCCGAATAATCCACATCGAGCTCTTCTCTGGCCTCGCCCAAGTAGGGCGTGTTCTTTGATATCGTCATTTTTTTCTTGTTGATGTTTAACTTTATCGCCATTGAGTCCTGGTCCGTAAAAATACTCGCTCGCTGCGCCGCGGAAAGAAATTCGTTCCGGGAGACCTTTATTTCTTTTAAGGATTTCTGGGGGATCACTTTTTCGTAATTGGGAAACTCTCCCTCTATAAGCCTGGAAAGAATATAACTCGTCTGGAATTGTATCTTTACCTGATTTTCGCCAAAACCGATCTCGACGTCTCCCTGCTCAGATAACAGTCTCTTGGCCTCCTGCACTGTTTTCAGCGGGACAATGATCTCTGTTTGAAAAAGTGTTTTTTTCGCGAGTTTTTGCGAAACCGCGGCCAGCCTTCTACCGTCGGTTGCAACCATAGTAAGCTTGTCTCCTTTTACAGAAAGAAGTATCCCGTTTAAAACAAACCTCGTGTCGTCCCGGCTCATCGCGAAATCCGTCAGGTTCATCATCTTTTTAAATATCCCGCTTTCTAGAACTATTTGGTCCTTATTTTTAAACAATAGTTGGGGGAATTCTTCTTTAGGTAATCCTATTATTTTAAAATTCGCCTTCCCACTCCGGATGGAAACGAAGTTATTCTTTTTCATGGAGACATAAATATCGCTTTCTTCGGGAAGTGTTTTTATTATATCAAAAAATTTTCTCGCGGGAACGGTTATTGCCCCAGGCAGGGTTACCTCTATTGGAACTGTGGCGCAAATCCCCAAATCTAAATCCGTCGCTGTTATTTTCAACCCCGATGCCTCCGCTTCCAAAAGAACATTACTCAAGATCGGCAAACTGCTCTTTTGAGAGACCGCGTTTTGTACGATCTGAATGCCTTCGAGTAGCGCGCTTTTCGTCACTTTAAAGTCCATTTGGTCCTCCTCTATTAGATAGAACTTCTGGTAGCGTCTATATTAAAAATTAGTCGTAGATCTTAGTAATCCCTGTGGATACTGTTTATAACTTTACAATTCGTTTAAACGCAATAATGTATGACAAAAAACCCCGTTGATAACTTTGTTGAAAACAAAAAGATCATCAACAAGCTATCAACAACTATTTTTTTAGCGAAGAGAGAAGTTTCTCTATAATAGCTTTAGTTTCTCCGCCGAGCGCAAGCTCCTTTGTTATTTTATCACACGCGTGAAGAACGGTCGTATGGTCCCTGTTCCCAAAAAAAGAACCTATATTCGGCAAAGAATATTCAGTTAGCTCCCGGGAGAGATACATCGCGATCTGCCGCGGATAAGCGATAGCCCGGGTCCTTTTTTTTGTCGTCATTTCGTCTTTGTTTATAGAGAAATACTCAGCGACGATTTTTTGGATGATCGCGATAGTTACTTTTTTCTCAACGTCTTTTATCATTCCTTTTAACACGTCTTTGGCCAGAACCACCGACATCGGTTCCCCGGTAAGCTTTGAATACGCTACGACGCGCATCAGCGCCCCCTCCAGTTCCCGGATATTAGTTTTGATGTTTTCCGCCAAAAAATATAAGATCTCTTTTGGGACCTTTATCGCGGATGCTTCGCTTTTTTTCTCTATAATAGCGATGCGGGTCTCGAAATCCGGAGGCTGTACGTCGGCGATGAGCCCCCAGGCGAAACGCGAGACCAGACGTTCTTCCAAGGAGGGGATTTCCCTCGGGGAACGGTCGCTGCAAAGGACGATCTGTTTGTGCGCGTCATGAAGAGCGTTAAACGTATGGAAAAACTCTTCCTGCGTGGACTCTTTTCCCGCGATGAATTGGATGTCATCGATCAAAAGAACGTCGACGTTCCGATACATCGTCCGGAACTTTTGCGTAGTCTTTGTCCTTATCGCGTTAATAAGCTGGTTGGTAAATTCCTCGCTGGTTATGTAAAGGACCTTGATGCGAGGGTATTTCCGGAGGACCTCCTGTCCCAGGGCCTGCATTAGATGGGTTTTCCCGAGGCCGACGCCGCCGTATAAAAAAAGCGGGTTATATACTTTCGCGAGGCGCTCCGAAACGGCAAGGGTCGCGGCATGCGCGAACCGGTTGCTGGCGCCGACGACAAAAGAATCGAAAGTATAATTAGAATTAAAACCAAGTTCGCGATAGCGGCTTTCGGGCAAGGTGCGCGTTCCGGAAAAAACCGATTTCAACCAGGGTACCGGAGCGTCATCCCTTCCCGACACGTCTTGCGAAGACGTGTCTTTTTCCGAGAGCGGAGCGGCGGGGCTGACAAGCGTAACATCGTGATTGTATTCCACCACCTGAAACTGTATATTCAGCGGCTTCCCCGCGACTTGCTGTATGGCGGCGCGGATCAAGCTGAGATATTTTTCCGTCAGCCAATTTTCAAAAAATTTATTTGGAACCCCGAGAACAATACCGTTTTCGTCGACAGAAACCTGTTGCACCGGAAGAAACCAGGCAGAGAGGATCTGCTCATTCACTTCGACCTTAAGATTCGCAAGGGCTTTTTCCCAGAGGTTGTTCATAAAAGACGGAAGACGGCACTAAAACCGATAAGTTATCAACATAAAAGTCAAAAGCCCCACAGGAAACCCCCAAGATATCAACAAGTTATCCACAGGGGGCAACGCAGCTGTTTCCCTAAGAGCATTGCAAAATATTATATATGGGTGGAAAGAGCTTTGCAAGAGATTTTTAGCAAAAAAAGAAGCCTAATCGGCGGAAAAAGCGCAGCGTACGAGAAAAAAGGCACTACGTAGGCGCTTTTCCCGCCAAGGCCCCCCCCGCCACCCGTCTTTAGCCAAAAGGGTGGATCCCGAGATATGTCGAGAATTTAGTGAAGCCTTGGATATCCTGGCCAGACAGCTGGACGGCTGGAGCGCCGGGAAGGATGCTTTTGAGCATTGCGCGGGCTATGCCCGACAGGATATGAATAATTTAAGCTTCCGCGCGAAGCTACGCCTTAAGAACAAAAATAACAAATAGACCGCGAGAAGCGCAAAAAGCATCTTTCCCGCGGATAAATGAAGTATTACGCCAAGAGCTTGGAACTCTTTGTGGCGCAAAAGCACGCCTCCACCCAGACAAAGGATGCGGGGCAAAAATATGTATATAAGCAAGAAGCTTGTTAAAGGAAACAGTATTTTGCTTGACTTCCGGCGGCGCTATGTTATAATTCCGTGAATAAAAAGCAGGCGAGAAACAAAAACAAGGAGAGCGCCGTGAAGAAAACCCTTAGGCCAAAGTCTAATCTAAAACGCAAGAGGCGGCATGGATTCCGGAGAAGATCAAAGACCAAATTAGGGCGAGCAACCCTTCGCCGGCGTAGGCAAAAAGGGAGAAAAGTCCTTTCTGTGTGAAAATCAGGCATATAGCTAATAAAAAAGAATTTTCGGAAATTTTTACCCAAGGGAAGATTTGCCGCGGAAGAAAGATCGCGGTTTACCGCTTGAACGATGATACCACGCAACGCATTTCTATCGGACTGGTCTTATCTAAAAAATATCTTCCGAAGGCAGTACAGCGGAATTATGTAAAAAGGGTGATTTATGCCTATTTTAGAGAGTCCGCGGCGAAGATTCCCGTCGGAGAAAAGATAATTATCCGAGTCACAGGAAAAATGGGAACCAATAGAACAAGAAAAGAAGCGGCAAAAACCATCATTGAAGAAATAAAAGAAATCACAAAATAACGATGAAAACAGTTATAATTACCATGCTGAAAACATATCAAAAATATGTAAGTCATTTATTTGGGCGAACTTGCAGGTTCTACCCCACCTGTTCGCAATACTCGATAGAGGCGGTAGAAACTTTTGGGTGTTTTAAAGGAACTTTAATGGCGCTCTGGCGGATCCTAAGGTGTAACCCCCTTTCTCGGGGCGGAGAAGACAAAGTAAAACACGAGGTTTTATAGTGGAAAACATGGAAAAGCGGCTACTAATAGCTATCGTATTATCTTTAGGGGTTTTATTTCTTTTTCAAGGAGCGTTTGGAAAAAGCAAGAAGACGGGACCACTTTTTGTAAAAGCAGCAACCGAAATGACTTCTGTAAATGAAAAGAAGGAAACCCCGCTTGACGAAGAAATGCCCGGCTTTGAGGGCGATCGAACAAAAACCGTTGGTGCTTTCACGGAAGAGCTGGAAATGATAGTTGCGGAAAACATGACTATTTTTGTGTCTAACCGTGGCGGAAACATCGCAAAGATTATTCTTAACAAGTATTTTTCGGGCACCGAAAACGAAGTTTTAGTCGAACAAAAAGATCCATCGTGGCAGATGTTTTCTTTGCAAAACACGGCATTTACAGGGCTTAGCGAAAAACAATATACGAAAATAAAGCAACCGGGGAAGGTGCGGTTTGTCTTAAATGAACCAAATTACGTAGAGGTTACAAAAACTTATACCTTATTAAAAGATGAAAATATCGTGGAAATCGAGATTTCTATAAAAAATTTGGCCAACAACCCAATCTTTCTCGCGAACACCGTTGTTGGCCCTTCAAGTCTTGTTAAGTCCAGACAAATTTCCAGCGCAACTGCCGTAGAAGCAAGGGCTTTAGTTAACGACGTTCTTTGGAAAACGACAAAAATGAGCGTTCCAAAAGAAAAAGATGGAAAAATTGAATGGGCTGCTTTGAAAAACAGATATTTTACAGTGGCAGTAAAGCCGGAGAAGCCCTTTTCGAAGATCATTGTAAGGGAAACGGAGGAAAAAGAGCCCGCGGTTTTATATGTCAAAAAGGATATCCAGCTGGAGCCCGGACAGGAACATCTTGAAAAATATTTATTGTACGCGGGAGCATTAAACGAGCAGAAACTAATGAAGATCGATGAAAGCCTCCAAGGTCTCGTTGATTATGGAATCTTCGGAGGACTAAGCAAGATCCTTCTTTCCGTTTTATATTTTTTCCATAAGTGGTTTAAGAATTGGGGCTTGGCGGTAATATGTTTGACCGTTATCGTTAATCTAATTCTTTTCCCGTTGACGGTCAAAAGTTTTTCCTCAATGAACAAAATGAAAAAAATACAGCCGCACATGCAAAAACTACGCGACCTGCATAAAGATAATCCTCAGAAATTGAACAAAGAAATGGTCGAATTATACCGAAAATATAATGTTAACCCCCTTGGAGGCTGTTTGCCGATGTTGTTGCAAATGCCGATATTCATAGCACTTTACCAAGGACTCATTATGTCTGTCGAGTTAAAAGGGGCAAAATTTTTGTGGATACAAGATCTTTCCCTTCCTGATGCGGTAAGTTTGCCAATGACAGTACCAGTTATCGGAGCTTCTCTCAATATTTTGCCGCTGCTGATGGTCTTGATCATGGTTGTTCAGCAAAAGATCTCCCAGGGAACAATGACAGCGGGAATGACCGAAGAACAAATAAGCCAACAGAAGATAATGTTGGTGCTAATGCCGCTTCTTTTTGGGTTTTTATTTTACAACATGCCCTCCGGACTTGTGCTATATTGGCTTACGAATACAATTTTAATGGCAGGAGAACAATTCGCGATAAGCAAGAAGATAGCGTAGAGCTGGCGGGAACGATGCAAAGAAAGAAAAAACAGCATAACGAAACTAAGAAATTACAAAAAGACTCCCAACAGCTTCGGACGATCGAAGTCGAAGCTGCTACCACAAAGGAAGCCATAAAGAAGGCTCTCGACGAATTGAACGCCGGAGAAAATGACGTTTTGATCGAAGTTCTTAAGGAAGAGCGGAAAGGGCTTTTTGGCATGGAAGGCGCACACAGAGCGAAGATTAGGGCCACCCTCCAGAAGAGCGAACACAAAAAATAAAGTAATAGTTCAGTTCTCCGCGGGAAGTGCGCTTTTTGCGCTTCTCGCGGTCTATTTGTTATTTTTGTTTTTCAGGCGGAGCTTAGCGGGGAAGCTTAAATTATTCATGTCCCGTCGGCCATAGCCCGCTCAATGCTCAAAAGCATCCTTCCCGGCGCTCCCGCCGTCCATATAGGTTGGCCAAGATGCATAAGACTTCACTAAATTCTCGATATATCCCGGTATCCGCCCTTTTGCCTAAAGAGGGGCGGCGGCAGTTCGAGAGCCGCACAAAAAGCCGGTGGGAAATAAATATCCAAGCAAAGAAAATCCACACAGAGAAACAGTGCGCCGGCACGGTTTCCACGTGGAAACTTTTTCCCGCACCACACCCGCTGTAGCTATGGACAAGCGGTTTTCGACAGATGCTGGCAGGCGATAAAAAGGAAGACAAGGCAGAAGTCAATAAACCCGCACAAAAACAAAATTTTTATGCAAAACTTGACTTTTAACTTTCCGCATGCTAATCTTTAGCAAAAAGAGAGAAACAAACTTTTTGGATCACGCCACTCCGGTTAAAGCGGAGCGTACAAGGTGTAATTGCGCAGAGGCAACCGCGGAAATTCCATAAACACGCAAAAAATAGTTTCTACGTGGAAATGAAAATATGCGGAAAGAATTAATATGAACGGAAAGAAAAATGAAAAAAATAGCTTTTTGTAATCAAAAAGGCGGAGTCGCAAAAACCACATCGGCAGTGAACATCGCCTCCTATCTTGCCATATTGGGCAAGCGAACTTTACTTATAGATCTTGACCCCCAGGCAAATGCGACCAGCGGGCTCGGGATTGATAAAGGATCTATCGAATACAGCATCTACAACGTTTTACATGAACAGGTTAATATTGACACAGTGATTGTAAATACGCAAATCGAGAACTTATATATTATACCTTCCAGTATCCATTTAACCGGCGCGGAGATAGAGCTCGTGAACCTTATGGGCCGAGAATATCGTCTTAAAAAGGCGTTAGCCGAAATGCAAACGCCGCTTGATTACGTTGTTTTCGATTGTCCGCCCTCTCTGGGGTTACTCACGATAAATGGACTTACAGCGGCCGACTCGATTGTAATTCCCATTCAATGTGAATATTACGCGCTGGAAGGATTAAGTCAATTGATAAAAACTTTAGATTTGGTTCGAGAAAATTTAAATGAGGATCTCGAAATAGAAGGCGTACTTATGACCTTAGCGGACTATCGCACAAAACTTACAAAAGAGGTTATAGACGAAGTAAAACAATACTTTGGAACCAAAGTGTATAAAACGGTCATACCAAGAACGATAAAATTGACAGAAGCTCCAGGCTTTGGGCAGCCCATTGCGTTGTATGCGCCCAATTCTTTAGGCGCGAAAAAATATGAGGAAGTCGCGAAAGAAATTTTAAAAATGCCATATGAGCCTGCAACGGAACTCGTTGAAAACAAAGAAGTTATACAAAACATGGAGGAAACACATGGAACGACGATTGGGGAAAGGGCTTGACGCGCTGATCTTAAGCGATCCGAGTAAAGCAAAAGAAAAGGTCGAAAAACTACAACTAAAAGACATTGTTCCTAATCCCTTTCAGCCTAGAAAAAGGTTTGACGAAGAGACCATGAGCGAACTGGTCGATTCGATCAGAGAAAAAGGAGTGATCCAGCCAATTCTTGTTCGGGCGGCAGGATCCGGATATGAGCTTATCGCGGGAGAAAGACGATGGAGGGCCGCGCAGGAATTGAAATTAGAAGAGATCCCCGCGATCATAAAAAGAGACATAGGAGACGTGGATAGCCTGGAGATATCGCTGATCGAAAATATACAGCGAGAGGAATTAAATCCAATCGAAGAAGCGAACGCATACAGAGACCTGATCGATCAATTTAGTTATACTCTTGAAAAAGTCGGGTTAATGGTAGGGAAGGACAAAACTACGGTCTCAAACGGATTAAGATTGCTGACCTTGCCGGAGGAAATAAAAAAGCATATCGAAGAAGGCGAGATAACTACCGGTCACGCCAAAGCCCTCCTTGCGATCCCGGGAGATATCCGGAAAAAAAGACTGGCCAACACGATCATCACTAAAGGCATATCCGTCAGGGAAATAGAACGGATAGCGGCGGGGAGAACGCCTAATCGGATAAAACAAAAACAAAACGTGGACCCTGAGAGCGTAAATTTGGAGGAAGAACTCCAACATCGTTTCGGGACGAAAGTTTCTATTCTAAAGGGAAAGAAAAGAGGGAAAATAGAGATACAATTTTTTTCCTTGGAAGATCTCCAAAGAATATTGAGGGTGATATTTCCGGCATAAACCATGTTTTTGCTCCAGGCAAAAATTGGTATAAAAAGATTTCGGCGCCGAGCCGGACCGAAAAAAGGAAACCGCTCAAAAAACCTTCCACGCGTCCCGCGCGAATTTTTTCAACTCAACGCACAAAAAAGTTGACATAACCGACGTAAGGTAGTATCATTGTACGAACCTTTTAAACTGGCCCCGAGAGGCCCGAAAAGGAGAGACAGTGAATGAAAATATTGGAGCCTGCTTGTCGATTTGACGGGGAGGCTTTTTTTTTGCCCGAAGGAAACAAGGTAAGGAGAAAAAATGGCGTTAAAGGAAAAAGCTAAGATCTTGGATGAAAGCGGCATAAAACGGATTATACAGCGTATTGCCCATGAGATCATTGAAAAAAATCAGGGGACGGAGAACCTGGTTATTATCGGGATAAAAAGCCGCGGGGCGCATCTGGCGGAACGCATCGCCAAGGAAATAAAAAAGATAGAGAAAAAAGAAGTTCCCGTGGGAGCGATCGACATCACGTTGTATCGCGACGACCTGACGGAGGTCGCGGAACAACCGGTGGTCCATTCAACGGAAATAGATTTCGACATAACCGCTAAAAGGGTAGTGCTTGTGGACGACGTTCTTTTTTCCGGCAGGACCATAAGATGCGCGTTGGATGAACTCATAGATTTCGGCAGGCCGGCGAACATACAGCTGGCGGTGCTTATTGACCGCGGCCACAGGGAGCTTCCGATTAGGCCGGACTACGTGGGGAAGAACATCCCGACCAAAAAAGAAGAAAGCGTGGAAGTGAAACTCAAAGAAGCTGACGGAAAAGAAGAAGTAGTTCTTGTGGGATAGATCGCCAATTTGAAATAGAACCGGAGAGATCAAAATGAAAAATCAAAAAACGGTAAAGTGGACGAAAGAACACCTTTTAGGGATAACGGAATTATCCGCCGAGGAAATAAACGTCATTCTTGAGCAATCCGAAGGGTTCAAAGAAATTCTTTTAAGACCGATCCCAAAAGTCCCCACCTTGCGAGGCAAGACTATCGTCAATCTTTTTTGCGAACCGTCTACAAGGACCCGGTCGTCTTTTGAGCTGGCCGCGAAAAGGCTAAGCGCGGATACGCTGAATATCGCGGCGAGTTCCTCGAGCTTTATAAAAGGGGAGACCCTGCGGGATACCGCCAGGAATATAGAGGCGATGAATATCGACATGATCGTGATGAGGCATTCCTGCAGTGGGGCGCCGCATTTTCTGGCCAAGTGCGTGAACGCGGCCGTAATTAACGCGGGGGACGGGGGGCACGAACACCCGACGCAGGCGCTCTTAGACGTCATGACGATGAGGGAAAAAATAGGGGAGATCAAAGGGAAAAAAGTAAGCATCATCGGAGACATCGCGCATTCGCGCGTTGCCAGGAGCAACATTTTAGCCCTGACAAAATTAGGAGCGGAAGTCACCGTCTGCGGCCCCAAAACGCTGATACCTTATAAAATCGAGGAAATGGGCGTTTCCGTGACATATGACCTAGGCGAAGCCATAAAAACAGCGGATGTTTTAAACGTTCTCAGGATACAACTGGAGAGACAAAAGGGGGCGTATTTCCCGAGCATAAGAGAATATGTAAAAAGGTTTGGGATCACAAGGGAAGTGCTCGAAAAATACGGCAAGAAAGAGCTAATAATAATGCATCCGGGGCCCATAAATAGAGGGGTAGAGCTAAGTAACGATGTTGCCGACGGAAAGTTTTCCGTTATATTAGATCAGGTTACAAATGGAGTAGCGGTTAGAATGGCGGTGCTGTTTCTTCTAAGCACAGTAAAGAGGGAAAGTGGAGTAAAGACATTATAAACCGCGCAAAAAGATAAGCACGGCCCAAAAAAAGACCGTATACAACAAAAAGTGGAGAAGATATGAACATATTGATAAAAAACGGGCGCATAATAGATCCTTCTCAAAACATGGATAAAGTCGGAGATCTTCTGGTCGAAAAGGGGCGGATAATAAAAGTCGGGCAAAAAATAAAAGCTCCAGGGGCAAGCATCGTGGATGCGGAAAACAAGATAATTGCGCCGGGATTTATTGATATGCATACGCATCTTAGAGAGCCGGGGAGAGAAGAAGCGGAAACGATCGTTACCGGTTTACAGGCCGCTATCGTGGGGGGGTTTACGACGGTTTCCGCCATGCCGAACACGGAGCCGGCCTGTGACAAAGAAGCGCATGTCCGGGGGTTATTCGAAAAGGCCAGGGAGGCCAGGACGGGAAATCTGCTCCCGGTCGGGACGATAACCAGCGCGAGAAAAGGCGAAATAATGTCAGAAATGGCCGAGCTTAAAGAAGCGGGATGTCTGGCCATCTCAGATGACGGCGCCTCCGTAAGTAACGCCGAAGTTATGAGAAAAGCCATGGAATACGCGTCGATGGTCGATCTTTTGGTAGTTTCGCATTGTGAAGACAAGACCCTTGCCGGAGACGGAGTAATGCATGAGGGGAAGTGGTCCACGATCCTGGGGCTCGCGCCTATCCCGGGTGCGGCGGAGAGTATTGTTGTTGAAAGGGACATCCGTCTGGCGGAGATAACCGGGGCGAGGCTCCACATTGCGCATATCAGCACGGAAGAAGCTGTCGCGATAGTAAGGCGCGCCAGAAAAAAAGGGATACCCGTTAGCGCGGAGGTTACTCCGCACCATATCGCGCTTTCTGACGAAGACCTTAAGGGATATAACACGAACATGAAAGTAAACCCGCCTTTAAGGACAAAAGGCGACATCAAGGCGCTTAAGCAGGCGTTGGCCGACGGCGTTATCGAAGCGATCGCGACGGATCACGCGCCGCATCCCGAATACGAAAAAGAAAAAGAATTTAATTACGCCCCTTTCGGCATGATCGGGCTCGAAACAGCGTTATCCATCGCGGTAGAAAGCCTGCTCGACGAGGGGTACCTTGACTGGGCGGGGCTGATAAGCAAGCTTTCCACAAATCCGGCCAGGCTTCTCAAATATGACCGGGGGACATTAAAAGAAGGCGGGATCGCGGATATCACGATCATCGATCCCGGAAAAGAGTGGGTATACGAAAAAAGCGCGATAAGATCACGGGCTTGCAATTCCCCGTTCCTTGGGAAAAAGATGAAAGCCAAAGTAACGGATGTGCTCGTGGGGGGAAAGATAGTGTTGAAAGAGGGAAGATTCGCATGAAGAGGGCCAGGTCAAGCAGAAAAGAAGATCTTCTCTGCCGG
>CAZOMD010000038.1:0-19603 GCA_964580895.1 uncultured Planctomycetia bacterium
GCTGAGCTATTACTGTTTCCCGTGTCCCTACGTTATGGCGACAGGATTTTTATTTTTTTTTTTTTATTTAGTGATACAATAACAAAGCATTGAAAGTTTTTTGAGACTATGATGTCTTCCCGCAAGGTTTGCCGGAAGACATTTTTGTTTTAAAGGCTAAAGGCGCCTTTTATCCGATGATTGGATGAAAGGCGCCTTTTTTTATTGTCTCACCGGGAAAGGCAGGACGATGATCTTCCGTCTTTTTTGAAGGAGGCGGGTAGGTTTGGGACTTGTTTACGCGAAGGCGGGAGCCAATCAAGTTTTTCGCGATTTGGCTTAAGAAAGGTATTTTCAGGGGATATAAGGGAGATGAGACCATGTGTTTTGAGGATTTAGTGAAAAAACTGTCGCCTACATTGAGGAAAATAGCTTATAGGCTTAACTATAATTTTTTGTCTTTGAACGAGGAAGACTTGTTCCAGGAGGCGCTTTTACGCCTTTGGTGCGATTTTCAGGATAACAGGCTCAGCGATAAGACCGATAGTTACATCATCCAAGGATGTTATTTCCATCTTAAAAATTATATACGGAAAGTAAGCGACAAATTAAAGCCGGTCAGCTTAGACGCCATGGTTGACGATAGCGGCGCCGATCTTGAGGACATAGTTTGTTTGTTTCCTCAAAAAAATTATTCCGGCGGCATCGATGCCGCGATATTGGTGGACAAGATCATGGATAACGGGCTTACGCGGAGAGAGAAAGAGGTTTTTTGCCTTTATATGGAAGGCCTGACAATACGGGAGATGGGGGAAAGGCTTGGCGTTTCGCACGTAAGGATAGCCAGGCTGAAAAACAAAATAAAAACCAAATGCGAAAAATTCAGGACGGAGATCTAGTCCGGCTATCATGGCTGAACGGGAAGCCGCGGACGGTTCTTATCGCGGATTTTTCAAAACAAGGGTTACCAAGTAAGGCGTTTTTTTACTTGTATAAGCGTAAACGCAGAGCACATTGGTGTGTCGCGAGTGAGAGGTGTTTTCAGGGAGTGGGAACACCTTTTTTTATTTGTTTGGCTAAAGACCTGGGCGTCTTTCACATCCCCGAGGATGATAAGAAAGACGCCCTTTCTTTTTATTAGCCAGTGCGGAGCTGACTGTTATATAATCAAAGAAAAGGAGGAATAATGATGAAAGGGTTTAGAAAATCGTTAATGGTCGTGTTGGCGATATCGGCCGGTATTTTCGCGAGTTGTAAGACCGCGGGCGCCACGGCCTCAACGCATATTTGGGCGCCATCGACGGACACGCAGGCGTTTAAGACGGGGCACGTTACGGCCGATGTGTACATACCGGTCAGAAAAAATGACGATGACACCCGGCCGAACACAATAACGAACACCGGCCTTACGGCCGGGGTTTTGCCGTTTAAAAAACTAAACGCGGAAGCCGGATTCGATTATAAGACCGGTTACGGCAGTCTGGACAGTTACCCCATATATTTTAACGCCAAACTCGCTGTCCCGGAAAACGCCTTTAGTGAGGACTTCACGTACGGGGAATATTTGCCGGCGGTCGCCGTAGGGATATATGATGTGGGGACCAAGACGGGTAAGACCGACGACAATATCGTGTACACAAAGGCGGCGAAAACGGTTTCGATAAAAGATCTTTCGCTCGGCAGATTCTCAGCCGGCTGGTTTTGGGGGAATGATGAACTGCTTTTGGATGAGGATGGAGAACGAGACGCGAACGGCGTTTTGCTGGCATGGGAAAGAACGATGTCCGAAATAAACGATAAACTTTGGGTGTGTGTTGAATACCAGGGTACGAATTCCCCGTATGGCGCCTTAAACCTGGGAGCGGCCTGGCAGTTTACGACCTCGACGTCCGTTATCCTGGGATATGAATTTTACAACAACCGGAATTTAGCTGACACGGCCACTATACAGGTGGATTTTAATTTCTAAGGAGGCAGTTATGGATATAAGTTTGAAGGTGATGATCGATACGATATGGGTTTTGGTTACCGCGAAGTTGGTGTTCTTTATGAACTTAGGGTTCGCCATGGTCGAATCCGGGTTCGCGCGTTCTAAAAACTGTATAAACATACTCTCCAAGAATTTCATTGTTTTCGCGGTGTCTTCCCTGGGGTTCTTGATCATAGGATGGGGCTTCATGTTTGGAGACGGGAACGCGCTGATCGGGCTAAAAGGTCTTTTTTTCGCGAGCGGTTTGGATAATTCCCCGGCGACCGGGGAAGCCTATAAAGGCGTTTATTCAGTGCTTTCCTGGACCGGGGTTCCGATGTGGGCGAAATTTTTCTTTCAGCTGGTTTTCTGCGGAACGGCGGCCACTATCGTTTCGGGAGCTGTCGCGGAGCGCATCAAGTATAAGTCTTTTATAATTTTCTCCTTTCTCATGGCGATGTTTATCTACCCTATAGTAGGCCATTGGATATGGGGAGGAGGGTGGCTGCAGGTAAAAGGGATGTTTGATTTCGCGGGCTCGACGGTCGTGCATTCAGTAGGAGGGTGGGCGGCTTTGGCCGGGATTTTAGTATTGGGACCGCGTTTCGGTAAATACGCGAATGGAAAAATTAATCCGATACCTGGGCATAATCTATCGATGGCGACATTGGGAACTTTCGTGCTGTGGTTCGGGTGGTTTGGTTTTAACCCCGGCTCCACGATGTCGGCCGACCCTATCGCGATCAGTCATGTGGCGATCACTACAAATATGTCCGCGGCAATGGCGACTATTAGCGCGACTTTATTATCTTGGGTATTGTTAGGCAAGCCTGATCTAGGCATGACTTTAAACGGCTGCCTCGCGGGGTTGGTGGCTATCACCGCCCCTTGCGCGTTTGTGAGCGTGCCCAGCTCGCTGATCATCGGTTCGATCGCGGGAATACTCGTGGTTTTAGCCGTTATTATGTTCGATAAACTTAAACTTGACGATCCCGTAGGCGCGCTTTCAGTGCATCTGGTAAATGGTATTTTTGGGACGCTGTGCGTGGGGTTATTCGCGCAAGATAAGATCGTCGGCACAGCTACCGGAAACGGTTTATTTTACGGCGGCGGGACGAAGCTTCTGATGTTCCAGCTGACCGGGGTCTTGGGGGTAGCGGCTTTCGCTTTTTCGATCTCACTCATCTTCTGGCTTTGCCTTAAATATACAATAGGCATAAGAGTTTCTCTCAAGGAAGAGATCGATGGGCTTGATATCGGCGAGCATGGGAATTCCGCTTATCCCGAATTTTTCGGCAGGAAGCCCGCGTATACGGTTCTTGATGTTAAAAATGAATAGAAAATTTACATTATACGGAGGGTAAAATGAAAAAGATAGAAGCTGTTATAAGGCCGGAGAGCGTTGATGTGGTGCGCAGAGCGCTAAGCGCCGCGGGTGTGGCAGGGCTTATGATCTCGGAGATAGAGGGCCACGGGAAACAGCAGGGGGTTGTACAGCAATGGAGGGGCGAGAAATATAAACTGGAACTTCTGCCGAAAGCTAAGATAGCTATCATCGTTAAAGACCAGGATGTCGCTCGCATATGTAAGGTCATAATCGACAACGCCAAGACCGGGGAAATAGGAGATGGGAAAATATTTATTTACCCGGTTGATGATGTCATAAGGATACGCACGGGAGAAAGCGGAGAGAGCGCTGTTTAAACGTAGAAAACAGCCGATTTTCAGAACACGGCGCTATAACCGTTTACTAAAGGAAAGATAGGGACGTCTACCCGCGAGATCGCGCGGGTGGCGTCCCTATCTTTTTGTAATTATCTAGCGGGTGTCCCTATTTATAAGCGTAATGGCTACCCGCGGAACAAATTGTATCGATAGATTGTTACAACGTAAGTTGTCTGGGGCATTCTTTCAGGGACGTAAAATTTTTTCCTGCGAAAAATTTTCCTCTACATTCGTCTCGCAACTCTCCTCGCCAAAATACAAATGGCTTCTAAATATTATGGCTTCGGAGAGACCAAGCTTGCGCGGCTCATGAAGCCCTGTCAGAATGCCCAAAACAGCTTACGCTCAAATACAATATCGTCATGCGCGGTCCGGTTCAGCAACTCGAAATGACGGAAATCTTTACCAGATCGCTAAACTGTTATATTTTTTTAACCTTGTCTTTTATTTCTCAAAAACCGTTGAAAAGGGGATAGGTTTGGGATTAAAATGAAATAATGTATAGGATCGGATACAGTGACGATTTAAGTTCGTAGCTATAAACGGCATTGTAATGCTGATAGTTTTTCTTGTTTTTCACGAAGAAAAAAGGAGGTAGCGATGAAAAAGTTATTGATGTTCATGGTTATTTGTGCGGTTATCGGCGCATGGGTCGCGGGTTGCAAGGCACAGCCTGGCGCGGAACACCCTTCGGGCAAAAGCGAACATCCAGCGTCGGAGCATCCGAGGTGATATACGTGCTCCGGGTAATTGTTGTTCTTTGTTCCGTTCTCGCGGGCTGCGGCCCGGCGCGGTCGGGTGTTTGCGCGACGAACGTAATGACGGCGGACATACAGGCCGGCATAGAGAACTACATAGAGAAAGAGACTCGACGGGGAAACGGTTATTTCAGATTTTATTCCGGCGGCAGGGAATACAACTTCAAGTTGGTGCGCATCCATACCGAATATCTGGCCAACCTTGGTCCGCGCCGGCATTTCGCCTGTGTGGATATGGCCGATACCGACGGTGACGTATATGATGTGGATTTTTTTCTTTCCGGGGACACCGACGCGATGACCGTGACCGAGGCGACTCTTCATAAGCTCAATGGTATCCCTTTCTACGCGTGGGAGCAAGACCGGAGAGGTACCTGGAAACGGGTCTCCGTTAAAGATTCGCCGCCGCGCCTTTTGGGAGTAGTCGAGGGCTTTGACGAGTTTGACTTTGTATACAGGGTGGTGCTACCTGTTATAAGCGACGCCGCCCGCATGTGGCTTCCTCTGCCGGAAACCGATATCTTCCAGGAGGTCGAGGTGAAAGACCTCGACCTGCCCGGAGTTTATCGCGTGCTGGATGAGGCCGAATACGGTAATAAGGTTCTGTTCGTCGAGCTGGGACCGGAGGATAGCGGAAAGACTGTTGACGTACGTTATCATGTCCGGCGTGTTGAAAAAGCCGCGTATGTTCCGGGAATTAATGACCTGGAAAAGAACCTTAGGCCGGATCGGCTTGTGCCTATCAATGACGATTTTAAAAAAATAGCCGATGAGGTAGTCGCGGGGAAAAACGGTGACCTGGTCCGCGCTCGAGCTATCTACGACCATGTCATAGACAGCATGCGTTACATGAAATACGGTCCCGGATGGGGGAAGGGGGATGCCGTCTACGCGTGTAACATCCGCTCCGGGAACTGCACGGATTTTCACGCTTATTTTATCGCTCTTACAAGAGCCATAGGTATACCGGCGCGTTTTGCCATCGGCGCGGCGATACCTTCGGAACGGGATGACGGCGGGGTGGATGGTTACCACTGCTGGGTGGAGTTCTACGCCGAAGGAAAGTGGTGGCCCGTGGATATTTCCGAGGCGGACAAATATTCGAGCCTTTCGGTCTATTACTTCGGCCATCATCCGGCAAATCGGTTCGAGTTTAGCCGAGGCAGGGACCTTGTCGTTGACCCGGGCCCGGAGTCGGGTCCCATAAATTTTCTTGCCTATCCGGTACTGGAAATAGCCGGGGAGCCGGTAAAGCCGAAGGTTGAATTTTTTTTTAGACGGAATTAAGAACAGAGGGCGTCGGGTCGCTACGCTTGACAAACAAGGTTAAGAGGGCCGGCTTCAAATAGAATCTTGACTATCCACATGATCTTCAATAAAGGGCGCGGGGACTGAGTTTCGACAAGAACAAACATCTTCACAACACACAGCGCGGTATTTTTTAGAGATATTTATTTGTTCCATGCCCACTTTATCTGTGCTATCTTATATAAAGCGTCTGGTTACATCCTAAAGGGCCGATCCATATAGTTTCTGGGAGAGGGTGAGGATATGAGGATGGGTCTATTCGTAAGGGCCGCGAGGATGAATTTCCTGCCGGCTAGCTGTATTCCTTTTCTTACCGGCGCCGCCCTGGCTTTTCGCGATGGCGCGGCGTTATCTCCGGCTAAATTTATCCTTGGTCTTTTGGGCGTGGCTTCAGCCCATCTGGCGGGGAATCTTTTAAACGACCTTTTTGACCATATAAGCGGGGCGGATGCCGGGAATAAAGGAAAAAGCCCTTTCTTCGGCGGCTCGGGAGTGATACAGGAAGGTCTTTTAAGCCCCGGTAAAATGCGGTCATTGGCGGTCACTTTTCTTTTATTTTCTCTTGTCTGCGGCTTGATGATATTTATCATTACCAAAGATCCGGTATTTATAGCCATGATGGTCCTGGCGGGCGTATTGACCGTAGAATATACCGCGCCCCCGTTACGCTTTGCTTATAGAAGGCTGGGGGAACTCGACATATTCTTTCTGTTCGGCGTGTTCATGGTCATGGCGAGTTTTTACCTTTTCACCGGCAGGTTCACCTTGGATTCGTTCGTGGCCGCTCTGCCGGTGTCTTTTCTGGTCGGCGCCGTGATATTGTGCAACGAGGTGCCGGACTTTGAGGCGGACATGAGGTCGGGCAAACGCAACCTTATATCCCTTTCCGGGAAGCGGAGGGGATACACGCTTTACAGCGCGGCTATCGCGCTGTCATATATATCAATACTCCTGAACGTCGCGGACAAACTTGTGCCGGTCCTTACCGCCGGCATGGCCGTTCTTTATTTGCTCGGTGTCAGCTCCGCGAAGATATTGAAGGATAAGCCCGGATCTCCCGATGATCTAATAAGGGCCAGCGCCCTTACGATAGCGCTTCACGCGCTTGTCGGATCGGGGATGATCGCGGGTATTTTAATAAAATGAAGATAGATCCGCTCGTGGATAAGATCAATAAAAGGATAGAAGACGTCCTGGATCGGGGGCCGGTCTCCCTCTCGGGCATCTACGCGCGTTCCGGGCTGAAAGAGGGTAAAAAGCTGAGGGCGAAATTGCTCCTCGCTTTTTCCGGCGAGGAAAGCGGCCGCGCGATAGATACGGCTTGTTCCATCGAACTTTTACACGCGGCCACTCTCATACATGATGACGTTCTTGATAACTCATCCTCGCGCAGGGGAAAGGCGGCTCTTTATCTCGAAAGGGGCGTTCCCGAGAGCATCCTTTACGGAGATTATCTTTTCACCGAAGCTTTCAAACTTATCAGCGCACTTAAAGACCCACTTATAACACATGAAACGATATCGGCCTTATCCCTTGTCCTGAAAGGCGAGATCATCGAACAGAGCAAAAGAGGGGAGATCTCGCTGGGCAGGAAAGAATACTTTTCGGTGATAGAGATGAAGAGCGGGGTCCTTTTCGGCATTTCGGCTAAACTCGGGGCGTTAATAAGGGCCGCGAAAGGGTTCGACGCGGATAGCGCTTACGGGTTCGGGCTTAACGCGGGCATAGCCTATCAGATGGTGGACGATTATATGGATTATTTCGGCGCGGATGACGGCAAAGAGGGATTTAACGATATAAAAGAGGGTATAGTCACTTTACCCCTCATCATCCTGCTCGAGAGGTGCTCGCCTGACGAAAAAAAATACATAGGATCGGTCCTTCTGCGTAAGGCGCCGCCGGGGCGCGCTACGCGCAAAATATCCGAACTTATGGATATATACGCTGTCGCTCAGGATGTGCTGGCCGAAGCGGGGAAATTTACACAGCGGGCGGGGAGCTGGTTCGAAGAGGGGATATACGGCGGGATCAGGTCTAGGTTCGACATAGTATCGTTGATAAACGACAGGATCATGCATGCTCAAAAAGAATATCGTAGTAGCCGGCGGAGGGTTCGCGGGAGTCAGCGCGCTAAGGCGGCTCAGAAGGCATAAGGATATTTTAGGCAGGGATTTCAACGTGATCCTTGTCGATAAAAAATCTTATTTTGAATTTTTGCCCATGCTTCCTGATGTTATCGGGGGGTGGATGGCGCCGGAACTTTTGCGGTACGACCTCGCTTCTTTCGCGAAAAATGAGCATGTCGAATTCATCAACGGCCGGATCAAAGGGATCGATCCGGGCAACAAGGTGATCGAAGCCGGAGGGAGGGAGATCGAATATGAATACGCGGTTCTGGCCGCCGGTTCGGAGACAAATTTTTACGGTAATACGGTTTTACAGAATTCATGTCTTAAGCTGGATGACGTAAATGACGCCGTATCGATAAAAGAAACTATTTTGCGGAAGGCGGCCGCCGCGCCGGAGATAAATATCCTGGTGGTGGGAGGAGGATATACGGGGGTGGAGATCGCCACCAATATAGATATTCTCTTGCGGACGAGAAAGAACAAGTATCGCGTATATATTGTGGAAAAGGGTGATGAAATATTGATGATGGCCCCTGAGTGGATGAGGGCCAGTGTCAGGCGCGTATTGGGTAAGGCGGGCATAGATCTTATATGCGGTGACGCCCTGAAAGAATATGACGGGGAGAACGTTATCCTGGATTCGGGAAAAAAGATAGGCAACGCCGTGTGTGTATGGACGGCCGGGGTGAAGGTGCCGGGCTTTTTAGAGAGGATACCGATGTCCAGCCAAAGGACGCGGATCATAGTGGATGAGTACCTCAGGCCTAAAGGTACGTCTTACAGGGATATTTTTATCGCCGGTGATAATTCGTTTTTTGAGGAGAAGGCTTCCGGTAAGGCTTTGAGGATGGCTGTTATGTTCTCGATGGGGCAGGGGAAGACGGCGGCGGACAATATCGTTAACAGTATCAGGGGGAAAGCCCCGGTTAAATACCGCCCCGTGGATCTGGGGTATCTTGTGCCTATGGCGCAGGGGAAAGCGCCGGGGGTGGTCATGGGGGCCGGAGTGGATGGTTTGTGCGGGTACTTCATGCATTACCTTATGTGCGCGTATAGGTCTGAATGGCGGAATAAAGCCGGGATACTGAAAGAGCTGGTTTTAAGCCGCCTGAAAACAAAAAAGGAGGGATAAATGGACAGGAACAACTTGATCGATATGACACTTTTGATCCTTAGGCTGGCAGTCGGCACGATATTCGTCGCTCACGGCCTCCAAAAGGCCTTCGGCATGTTCGACGGCCCCGGGATAGAAGGCGTAACGCAGATGACGAACTCCCTCGGTTTCACGCCGGCTATTCTTTGGGCCTGGATAGTCGCGCTCGGGGAACTGGGCGGCGGGGTGTTCCTGACGCTCGGCATATTGCCGCGGTTGAGCGCCGCGGTCATAGCGGTGATAATGACAGTGGCGGTAGTTCTTGTTCACGGGAAGGGCGGCTATTTCGCGTCGAACGGCGGTTTTGAATATCCGCTTTTTGTGCTTATGGTTTGTGTGGCCTTAATATTGGCCGGCGGCGGAAGGTTATCCTTGTTCAATAAATTTTAGGATTGAATAGGAGAGGCGTTGCCTAGACTCCGGGCTTAATGACCGGAGAACCGGCAAACCCGTGTACCAGTGAATAGTGAATGGTGAATAGTTAAAAGGTCCAAGGTCTAAAAGTCGAAAGGTCGGAAGGGGACTTTAGACTTTTGGACTTTGGACTTTTAACCGCTATTCCTGTACGCTAATAACCGAACCGGCAAACCTCCTCCCTTGTATTCACCCTAAAAATGTGCTATACTATAATTGAGGCTAGGGGAGAGAGGTTCTAGGAAGTAAGAAGCAAGGAAGTATCAGGAAGTAAGGGAGTTCCCCTAAAGCCTCGTACGGTTTTGCCCATCTACCGGGAACGTGGATAACAGGAAGCGGTAGATGGGTTTTTTTATCTCAAAATTTGGGTTAATCCGCTATTATCGCTTCCGCTTCGGGGATCCATTTTCTGCCATAATAACGTTTGGTGACCAGGGCCGCCTGTACGACGATAGAAAGGTTCATTGACCACCATATCGCCGGGGCCCCGGCTCCGAAATATATGCCGAGGATGTAACACGCCGGTATACGCACAAGCCACACACTTAGAGCCGTAATCGCCATTATGCTTTTAGTATCGCCGGCGCCGTTCAACGCGCCGCCGAGGATTATCCCCCACGCCATCACAGGTTCGGCTATAAGCGCGATATAGATGTACCTTACGCTTTCGTTTATCACGATACCGTCGGCCGAAAGGAATCCAGCTATACGCCCGGCGTTGAACATTACAGCCACCGTCAAAAAAGTGACTATGGCCAATCCCATAACAGCCGTTATTATGCCGCCGCGGAAAGCATTCTCGGGGTCTCTCTTCCCCAACAGGTTACCGACGATAACAGCGTTGGCCATATTGAACGCGATAGCAGGGAGAAAGATGGCGGATTCTATCTTAAGGCCGTTCGCGAGCGCGGCCATTACCTCCACATTATGTTCGGGAAGCGCGCCCAGTATCAGGAACAACACCACCGCCCCCAGCTGCCATAATATCTGTAACAGGCCGGACGGCCAGCTTATTTTGAGTATCTCTTTGATCGTCGCGGAGGAGAACCTGGGCCTGTCTATCAGTTTTCTGACGTAGAAAAGGCTTATCAGCATGCCTGTGAAGAGGCTTATCACGGTGGCGACGGCTATCCCCTTAAAGCCGAGCGGCGTCTTGAACGCCAGAAAAAAGTCCAGCGCTATGTTCATGACGCAGGCCACGCTCATGGCGAGGAAAGACTTCGTCGCCATATTACAAGCGCGCAATAGGCCGTTCGCGCTCATAAGGACATAATCGAAGGCGAACGCCGCCGAATAGATCACCATAAACGATATCGCGTGTTTTTTTACTTCTTCCGGCAGGTTAAATATTCCGATAAGTTTTCCGGAGAAAATAATGCCGCTGGCGGAGCAGACCAGGCCGAGCGTGAACGCCGTTACTATCGAGGAATTGACCGCGGCGGCGAATTTTTCTTTATTATTTGACGTGAAAAGCCTCGCGGCCATTGAGACTACGCCTATACTGAGCGCGATGCCGATGATGATGAACACGAAATAAAGCTGAAAAGAGAAGCCGTACGCCGCCTGGACTGTTTTGCCGAACTTCCCGGCGACATAGACATCGGTAAGGCCGATAAGGAACTCATAGAACATTATAAGCGCCGTCGGCCAGCCGACCGCCCAGCTCTCTTTGATTATCGTCCGGACCTCACGGTCCTTTATCATACGTTTTATGTCCATGCGTGTGTCAGCCTCGCGGCCGCAAAATATATTTTTTCACCATAGCGGACGGATGGTATGAGAGTTTTGCCTTTCGTAAGCCTTCCACCCCCAGGTCCTGTTCGAGGTTCACGAGTTTAAATCCGCGGGCTTCACGCGACAAGAACTCGTGCAGCATGGTCTGATAAAGGCCGGCCAAGTCCGGGGCGGCTTTAAGGATATGCATCACGAGCGTGTCGGGATTGAGCCTTCCGGCTACGGCCGCGGCCTTCGCCTCGCCGCCGATACTTATCATCCCGCCTGTAAGCCCGAACTCCTCAAAGCTGGAGATCATTTCCCCGATGGCCACGCGTTCGTTCCGGAGGCCTTCGACGCTGTCGCAAGACTTGACCGAACACCACGCGTCTTCGAACGCCAGGCAAGCCCCGGCGTTATCCCCGTCCAGCGGCACATATTCGTACGCGTACGATGTCCTGAATTTCTTGATGAGGTTTCTTTTTCCGTCATATTTTTTTCCGGATAAGGCCACGAGATCCTCAACGCGGAACACGTAGTCCGAATTATCCGAGTCCGGGACTACGTCAAAATGTCCATCCTTGTCACAAAGGCGGGCTATAGTTTCCGGGGTACGGATGCAAGTGCCGCGTGTGTCCAGCAGTATCCGCGTTATGACGCGCTTGATGTCACCCTTTCCGACGGGCGCGAAGAACGTTCCCGCGCCGTATCTACCGGCTCTAAGGATAAGGAAAGTATCCAGCGCGGAAAGGGAAATATCATACGCCCTCCTCCAGGCGTAGAGGTTAGCGAAGGTGAACTCCGATATTTCCGGCGGGTCCATAGCGAACGCGTTGTCAAAAAAAGGCCTGTCGCTTAAAACTATCGGACGGGAAGAAGGATATAATGGGATTTTTTCAATATCCAATTTATAATTCTCTTTTTTGTTCTTATTGTAAATCCTGCGCCATATGTTAGGCAAGGAGATTTATAGGGGGACATACCGCGCGGCATTTTTTCAGGCGGCAGGTTTAAAGAAGTTGCGCGGAGAACAGCTTTGGGGTTAAAATAAAGACGAAGCGCGGGTATCGGTTCTTATAACACTTAACACTACGAGGACGGGCATGTCTATGAACGGGGAATTCAATATCAGGATAGCGGGCGAAGCGGGCCAGGGGATGAAGACCGTGGGGCATGTCCTGTCGGAGGTATTCGTGAGGGCGGGTTACAATATCTATTCCAATATGGACTACATGTCCAGGATCCGCGGGGGGAACAATTATTATCAACTGAGAGTGTCGGGAAAACGCGTGCTGGCCCTGCGCGGAAAAGTAGACCTCGCGATCGCCCTCGACAAGGAAAGCGTCGCTCTCCATGAGGACAGCCTCGGCGCTAAAGGAGTAATGGTTCTTGACGCCGGCAGATTCAAGATCGGGGAGAAGAAAGAAAGGTCCCTAGATCTGCCCTTATACGCTATGGCCAAAGAAACAGGCGGGTCGGAGATATTCGTTAATTCCGTGGCATGCGGTATCGCTGTCGGCCTTGCGGGGATAGATTTCGGTTTTTTGGAAGACACGCTTAGGGATACTTTCAAAGGCAAAGAGGCGGACATCTCGGCTAGCAACGTAAAAGCCGCGAGGAAGGGATACGATTCCGCTAAAGGGAGAACGAACATAGATGTCCCCTCCATATCAAGATCATCCGGGGAAAGCCAGTATCTCATAAACGGCAACGAGGCCATCGCTCTAGGCGCGATAAAAGCGGGATGTAAATTCTATTCCGCTTATCCCATGACGCCCTCGACAAGCATCATGAGCGCTATGGCGCGTTTCTCGGCTAAATTTAATATTGTCGTTGAGCAGGCGGAAGATGAAATAGCGGCCGTAAACATGGTCATAGGCGCCTCGTTCGCGGGCGCGAGGGCCATGACAGCTACTTCCGGCGGGGGGCTGGCCCTCATGGTCGAAGGCATAAGCCTGGCGGGGATGACGGAGACCCCCATAGTGATCGTGGACGCGCAGAGACCCGCGCCGGCGACGGGTTTTCCCACGCGTACGGAGCAGGCGGACCTAAATTTTATTCTTCATGCCGGGCATGGCGAATTCGCTAAAGCGGTATACTCCCCCGGAACGGCCGAAGAGGCGTTCCGGTTGACCATTAAAGCGTTTGAGACCGCGGACAGGTTCCAGATACCCGTCATGATACTTACCGATCAGCATCTCGCGGACGCGGTCCGTAATCTCGATGGTCTGGACGCCGGCGGTATAAAGATAAAAAAGAACGTGATATCCCGGGAAGACCAGCGGGATAGCCGTTCGGGATATGAACGTTACAAGATCACCGATTCGGGGGTGTCCCCAAGAGCTGTGCCTTCATGGATAGACGATGTCATCTACGCGGACAGCGACGAGCATACGGAAAAAGGGCATATAACCGAGGACGCGGATATCAGGGTGAAAATGGTCCAGAAGAGATTACATAATAAAATGGCGCACCTTACCGCCGAGGTAGAGCCTCCCGTTACGTACAATATCCCGGGGGCGAGGATCATACTCGTGGGATTCGGGTCCACGTACGGCGCGCTCCGCGAAGCCGTGGAAAGACTTGGCAGAAAAGATATAGGCCTGGCGCATTTGCCGCAGATCTGGCCTTTCCCGTCAAAAGAAATGCTTTCGATCGCGGAAAAAGCTGAAAAGATAATAACCGTGGAGAATAACGCCACAGCGCAGCTTGCCGGCCTCATAAGGAGAGAGACATTGATCAAAACGGGCCCATCAATATTGAAATACGACGGCAGACCGTTCGATATTGATCTTTTGATGGACAAAATAAAGGGACTTTAGAAATGGATATTGAACGTTTTAAGAGCGATGACGAGATAGCCTGGTGCCCGGGATGCGGGAATTTCGGGCTTTTGAACGGCGTTAGGAAAGCGTTAGCCAACCTGAATAAACATCCCAAGGATATCCTTCTGGTCTCGGGGATAGGTCAGGCGGCTAAACTGCCGCATTATGTGGGATGTAACTGTTTTAACGGGCTCCATGGAAGGGCCCTGCCGGTAGCCGCGGCGGCGAAAATAGCCAATCATAAACTTACGGTGATAGTTACGACGGGCGACGGGGATTGTTACGGGGAAGGCGGCAACCATTTTATCCACAATATAAGACGGAACGTGGATATTACCGTCGTAGTGCATGACAACCAGATATATGGTCTTACAAAAGGGCAGGCTTCGCCGACGACGGATATGGGGTATGTGACCGAGATCCAGACAAAAGGGGTTATCCTCGAACCGTTCCACGCGCTTCAAGTCGCCATAACGATGGGCGCGGGATTTGTGGCACGGAGTTTTTCCGGTGAAATAGACCATGTAGCCGAAATGATAACCAAAGGAGTGAACTATAAGGGGTTTTCGCTTATTGACGTTCTGCAGCCATGTGTTTCTTTTAATAAGAAGAACACGCACCAGTGGTACAAGGACAGGGTCTATGACGTAAATAAAGATGGGGCGTACAACCCCGGAGACAAGACAGCGGCTTATATCAAAGCCTCGGAATGGGACGATAAAATACCTATAGGCATTATATACAAAAAAGATACGGTACCGTACGAGGAAAGAAGCGGCCTGTCGAAGGAAATCCCCTTGGCCGAAGAAGATATAGAGGATATCGATATTACGAATATTCTCGGGGATTTCAAGGTCTAAAAGGAAGAGATATTTTTTAAGGGGCATCAGATGAGCGTGGGGAAAAAAGAGCAGAGATTTTTATGCATAATTGAGAAAATAGTGGACTTTGTCTCTAAACCGGAAACATTTATTGAAAACGCCGAATTTTTCCAGGAAGAGGATTACTGGATATTGAGAGGGTAATATCCGACGAGGAGGGAGGCTGTTATGCTGCCGGTCGGCCCGTTAATGACGGAACACAGGCTTATAGAACGGATGATAAACGCGCTTAAGGAAAGCCTATTATCCATCGAAAAAAACGGTAAAGTGGATACGGATTTTATCGGGGAGGCCGTGGACTTTTTAACGACATACGCGGATAAATGTCATCACGGCAAAGAAGAGGACATACTCTTTAATGAACTTTCAAAAAAAGACATTAAGGAAGGTCACCGAAAAACGATGGATAGCCTTATCGAGGACCACAGATCCGGCAGGAAAGCCGTCCGGGAACTTGTAAAGGCGAATGACAAATATAAAAAAGGCGATATGGGTTCTTTGGGCCCGATAAAAGATTCTTTAAAAGAACTGACAGATCTTTATCCGCGGCATATAGCGCGGGAGGATAAAGACTTTTTCCTTCCCGTGATGGATTATTTCAGCGACAGGGAGAAGGAAAATATGCTGAATAAATTCAGGGACTTCGACCGGAACTTAATACACATGAAATATAGAGAAATAGCGGAAAGAACCGGGGGAAGGAAGGAGCAAGAACGGCTAAAATAACGAAAGAACAGCTTGTGGGCCTATTTAACAAGGCCTAGCTCTCGAATACACGGCCTGAGTGAATGGTGAATAGGGCTCACGAACCTTTTAACTATTAAACTGTTAAACCGGTTAACCGGCGGACCAACTTTGTCCCCCAATAAAACTGTAATAGTTCAGTTATCCGCGGGAAGGATGCTTTTTGCGCTTCTCGCGGTCTATTTGTTATTTTTATTCTTCAGGCGTAGCTTAGCGGGGAAGCTTAAATTGTTCATATCCTGTCGGCCATAGACCTCTCGGTGCTCAAAAGCATCCTTCCCGTCGCTCCAGCCGTCCATATGGCTGGCCAGGATGCGCAAGACTTCACTAATTCCGAATTTTGCAAACACTTTTCGTGATGCGTTGCAATAAAATGACTTTTTATACCATAAGAGGGTACAAAAAAGATTAGAAATCTATTGCAAAATTCGGGTTTACCTTACTGCGGATAGCCGAACTGTTACAAAAAACTTGATTAAAGAGGGTTTTGGCGTATAATTCATACTATGCATACATTTCATACAAAACCCGAGGAGGGGATATGAGCGGTTTTTTAAAGGGAAAACCTTATGGGGCGGTGACGGTGGGAGAGCGAGGACAACTGGTCATCCCCGCGGCCCTGCGGAAGGAGTTTAAGATAAGCCCCGGGGATAAACTCATGATTTTCGCGGACCTCGAAAAAAAAGTGATCAACCTTATAAGAGAAGAGGACTTTAGTGTTTTTTTGCGCAAGGCCTCGGAACTTATATCCAAATTAGAAAAAGAAGTGCCTAAAAAGGCGAGAAGGTAAGACGATGAGGACCGGTATAGCCGTTTCTGTTTTTTTTAGTGTTCATAAGCGCCGCCTTCAGCGAGGCGCGCGCGGACGGCGCGCTTACATGGCTGGATTGCGTGCGGGAGGCGAAAGCGGGGCACCCTGATCTTATAGCGGCCCGGCAGGCTTCGAAACTTGACCCGATTGAGGCGTTAAGGTATGAATCGAACGGGGCTCGAAGCGCGGGCCGGCGGCATGGCGTGATCGGAATTAGCGGGGGATGGATAACCCCGCCGTTATGTAAGAACAAGATCGGGAACGGCTCGATATTTTTTATGACGATAAGGAGGCGTTGTGCGGAACCTTGTAGGGATACTGTTTCTTTCCGCCGGACTTATATTATTTTTTTCCGGCGAGGTTTTTTGTGATGGGATCTTCGGCATAGATGTCCACATCCATCTTGACCCGATGGGCCTGGCGCGGAAAGGGCCCTCTCCCGCGGGGGCGCCGCGTGGGCCGAGGCGATTTAGAGGTAGAGGCGGAGTAAGAGATGTCGATTATGAGGGCATGGCCGGAAATATAGTTTCACTTATGGATAAAATGGGCGTTGAGAAAGCCATACTTATGCCGCCTCCACAAGTGCCCGGTCAAGAGGGGACCAACCTCACATACGGGACATGTCTTTCCGCGGCCCGATATTACCCGGAGCGCCTTATTGCCGGAGGAGGCGGAGATACTTTAAACCCGCTCATTTACCAATACGGGAAAGATGAAGTGACCGATGACGTGCGCGCGCGGTTCCGGGCGGAAGCGGAAAGCCTGGTAAGGTCGGGCGTCGCGGTTTTCGGCGAGATGGCGGCGCTTCACTTATCCATGCAGGAGCATCATATATTTTCGCAGGTCGATCCCGACCATCCGCTTTTTCTGCTTCTTGCCGATATTGCCGCGGAAAACAATATCCCGATAGATCTTCATATGGAGGCTGTCCCGCGCGATATGGCGACACCCGAAAGCATCTTAAACATAAGTTCGCGGAACCCAGCGACGTTGAAGGCTAATATCGGCGCCTTGGAACGCCTGCTCGAGCATAACCCGGGGGCGAAAATAGTATGGCAGCATATTGGATGGGATAATATAGGGTACATGACGACGGGGCTTCTCGCGGATCTGTTAAAAAAGCATGAGAATCTTTATATAGCCGTACGCGTGGAATACCGCCAGATGAAAATGGACAAAAGCGGCCATATGCCCAATCGGATAGTCGACGAAGATTGGAACATCTATCCCGAGTGGGCTAAGTTTATTACTGATTTTTCCGGCCGCGTTGTTATCGGCAGCGATGATTTTATGGGGATAGCGAGGCAAGGGGCCCGTCCGAAGGATTCATTTGTGGAAACTTGGAGTATACTTGAAGAATTTCCGGAGGAGATAGCGCGTAAGATAGGGCATGATAATGCCGCGCGGATTTACTCCGTGCCGGAAAGTTACATGCGGGGACGCGTGGATGAGGAATAATACCGGAAACGAAGGTTTTAGGCACGGGATGCCGAGTTGGTTCAAACAAACACAAGGAGTAGCTATGGATTATCAGAAGGCGTGGGGCGTTCCGCGCAAATATCCGCGCAGGAGTAATATCCGGACGATCCCGATGATCTTGGCCGTTGGAATTATTATGTCGGCGGGCTGCGGTAGGCTCGCGCGTGTGGGGCAGAATGCCGGGGAGGTCCAGGGCCTCACACCGGAGGCGGCAAAAAAGATAGTCTTATCCCAGAGTGAAGATCTTCTTGTGGAGATCCCGAAGATAAGCACGCACGAACATTTTAAGGCCGGCGGCGATATGGAGGTCTTTTTTGAGGCGATGCGGTTCTTTAACATAGAGAAGGTGCTGTTCGTCCCGACGGGGAAAAGCCCGGACAATAAGGGCTGTGTCGAAAACATGGCGGAACTTCTCGTTCTCGCCAAAAAATATCCTGACCTCATCATCCCTTACGCGGCTGTGAACGAAACCGACGCGGCTTCGCCTCTGGCGCTCGAGGAAGCGTATCGAGGCGGCGCGCGCGGACTGAAACTCATGTCGGGGCATCCGAATTTTTATAAGATGCCTCTCGATAATCCGGTAATGATGTCCCTGTTCGCGAAGGCCCGGGAGCTCAACCTGCCCGTCCTCATACATATCAGCCCGCTCAAGTTCCCGTCGCAGAGAAAAGAGTTCGAGAATCTGTTGAGGGCGTTCCCCGAGGTCAGGGTGGTCGCCGCGCATTACGGCCGGACCGCCCCTGAGTTCGCCGAGACTCGCCGGCTTCTTGATACATACCCCAATCTTTTTATGGATATAAGCATGGGCGGCGGGCTAAAAAGATACCGGAAGGAAATGCGCGCGGATGTATCCGGGTACACGGATTTTATCAATAAGTATCAGGATAGGCTCATGTGGGGCACGGATATAATACTATCCAAAAAGACTAATCTGGACTTTCTCCGCGGGCGTATCGGCATGGATATGCTGGTCTTGGGAAAGCCGTTTTACGCGGATACGCGGCCCGGCATGGACCCGGAAAAGATATTCGTGGGGCTGGGTCTTCCAAGCCCCGTGTTAAGAAAAATATTCTATGAGAACCCGCAAAAGATCCTGGCGATATCCGCGCCAGAAAAGTAAAAACGGTGCTTTTTCCCAAAACGGCACATGAGTCTCTTTCCATTTTTTTGTAAATGTTTAGCCATCTGGTAAAGATTTACGTCATTTTAAGTTGAGGATCCGGCCCTTGCATGCTTCTCTCGGGGACGCTCATTTTCCCCCGCGAGGAAAATTTCACTCGGCATTCGGCCTCGCTCTCCCTCGCTTATCTCGCTCGGGAACCGTGCCCGCTTCGGCCTCATGACGCCCCGCTCAAAGCATGCTATGTCCGGATCAGAGTAACGCTATGGGGTATATGACGATATCATATTCAGGCGTAAGCTGTCGTGGGTATTCTGACAGGGCTTCATGAGCCGCGCAAGCTCGGTCTCTCCGAAGCCATAATATTTAGTCAATCCACATCTACCCCGGCTTAAAAGCCGGGGCATGTTCACGATTGATCCCGAGCGGCGCCTTCTTCCCCGGTCTCGAGACCGGGGCTTAGCGCCGCGAGGGGTCAAAAGGATGTGGTGGGGCTACCAAGTGCTAGAGCTATTTGTAACATGGCGAGGAGAGTTGCGAGGCGAGTGTAGAGGAAAATTTTTCGCGGGAAAAAATTTTACGTCCCTGGAAGAAT
>CAZOMD010000039.1:0-1388 GCA_964580895.1 uncultured Planctomycetia bacterium
GTACAGGAAAATGGATGTTGATCCCGGACGTGTTATAGTGACCGGGGGAGCGAGGTTCGATAAAAAAAAAAAAAAAAGGGAAAGCTTGAAACTCGAAGAAGAAGGCGAGAAGAAGACCGCGCTTATACTGCTTAGCGATATGTGGCTTAAAGAAGGGATCATAACGCATTATATAGGACTTAACGTGTTTTTTGAGCACATAAAAAGTTTTATAGAAATAGCCAAATCCTATCGCGATATGAATTTCATAATCAGGCCACATGTGGAACGAGATATTCAAGGACAGATTAGATAATATAAGTAACGTTGAGATCTCGCGGGAAGGAGAGCTCGATGATAATCTCAAGAACGCGGATATAGTCATCGGATATCATTCCACGGCGCTTGTTGAGGCCTTGATCTATCATATCCCCGTTATCAGTCTCGATACTGGCGAGTACCATAACATATTGCCTCTTTGGAAGTACGGCCTCGCCAGAAAGGTCAGTTCATTGGACGAACTTCCGGGAGTAATGACGTCTCTGATGAACGATAAGGCTGAGAGGGAGGCGTTTTTAAAGAAAGCGGAAGAACAGCTGCACCTATTTAACTACAATAACGATGGATTGGCGGTTAGCAGGATAAGCGCGGAGTTGAACCGCATCCTATATTAAGGACTAACATGATTGTGGATGGAAGAGAAAGAATTTTTAAAGATATAACAGCTTATAGCGTGGGAAGGTACATAAGCCAGTTCCTGGGTTTTTTTATAGCCGTGCTTATGCGCAACTTTCTGGGGCCGCTCTATATGGGCATGTGGAGCCTGATACGTATTGTGTTAAGTTACGCGGCGTATACGGAACTGGGCGCTATGCAGGCCGTATATTACAAAGTCCCGCTGTTTAACGGCAAAGGCGAGACAAAAGAGGCGGAAAATATCCAGAACGTGGTCTTCGCCTTTTTGATCATCACCGGCGTACTTGCCAGCGCGGTGGTATTCTTATCGGCCTTTATATTTAAGCAAAGCCTGCCTAAAGAGCTTTTCATGGGGTTTTTGGTATTCCCGTTCTTTTTCATGGCCCAACGGGTCTACGCTTTTTTTGTGATGCTTTTGAGGGCGAATAAAAAGTTCATAACATTGGGGAAGTTGTTCTTGCTGGACAGCGCGATCAATCTTCTCTTGGTCATATCCCTGGTAAAGCGTTTTGGGTTATACGGGCTGTACTTAGCTACTATGGCCTTGGCGCTTATAGATGTGGCGTATATGTGCGCGAATATTAAATGCAAGATAAAGTTTTCCATAGCCAAAGAAAAGGTTATCGAGTGTGTCAAATTCGGATTTCCTGTTTTTATGTCGGGGATCTCGGTGCTGGTACTTTACAGTATTGACAGCATAATGATAGCCAAGA
>CAZOMD010000039.1:1398-13343 GCA_964580895.1 uncultured Planctomycetia bacterium
GGGATATTACTCGATAGCTACAATGTCAAGGACGTACACGAAAGAATTATCGGGGTACTTTGTTTCCGTGGCGTCGCCGTATTTTATCGAGGATTACGGCAAATCCGGGGACATTTCAGCGACAGCGAGGTCGGTGGCGAGATATACGGAAGCGCTTTCGCTGGTTATGGCGGGGGTATCGGCGTTCGCATATATGGCCTCCCCGGTGTTTGTCAGCTGCGTAATGCCCAAGTTTTCCCATGGTATAAGGGCCATGCAGGTGATGCTTTTCTGCACGTTCTTTATGTCTGTTTCGGCGCAACTGATGAATCTCCTTGTGATAAAGGGCGACAAGAAAAAGTTGATGTGGCTTTCATTCTGCATGTGCCTGTTGAACGTGTCTTTGAATTTTTGGGCCATCCGCGCAGGTTTCGGTATTACCGGAGTGGCGGGAGCGGGTTCCCTTGCCGCGTTTTTCTTTTTTATCGCCGTATCGGTTCTTGTCCTGCGAGATCTGGACGGGATACATGTAACCGGATTTATAGGGCGTATCCTGATCCCATTTTTTCTACTCGCGGGAAGCGCGGTTCTGGCGGATAGGGTGGTATGTACCGGCAGCGTTCTTTTTGATATAACCATAAAGCTGACGGTCTTCCTGGCCAGCGCTCTCGGCGCCGCTATTTATGTGAACAAACAGACCGGTGTGGTAAGGATCGCGTTTGACCTGATAAAAAAGATGCTGTCAAAAAAAAGTATGACCGCGGCGGGAAAACCCTGCTGCAATAAAGCGTGAGGTGCGGAATGATCGATGATCTTCATTTTTTTAGTGATGTACACATATCAAAACGAAGGAAGCTCGCGCTCTTAATAAGCGCCGCCTTCGAATTGGCGGCGGCCGTCCGCAATGACAAGGTGATCTTCGCATTTTTTATCGGCGGCGTGTTTTCTCTCTCTCTAAGCGCTACCAGGGTATTGGAGTTTTTAGCGAAAAGGGACTTTACTTTAATAGAATGGTTTATTGTTTTTCAGGGCGCGCTTTTCGCGCTTGTTCTTCTCAGCTACCATATCGGGGTAAAGGTGTCTTTCAGGTTTAAAAGCAAGCTGAGAGTGGGGTTCAGGGACAGCTGGTTCTTCCTGTCGTCGTTCAACGTCCTCATCCTGTCCTTATTGCCGATGTTCAAGGAGGCGCCGGTCAAGGGCGTGGTATTCGCGTCGGGGGCGGCCCTGGTGGTCATAGGGATATATCTTCTGTTTTACGAAAGGAAAGTGGCTGTCAAAAAACAGCCGGATCTCGATATCCCGGGCGTATTGGAAGCGGATGTGCCGGTCGATATTACCGGATGTGGCGCGGGAGACATGAAAAAAGTCCAGATAAACGGGGACACGCGAGACGCGTTTTTGCTCGCTCCGAGTGAGGAACGGACCTTAAGTTTCCCGGGTGGGACAAGGAGAGTGAAATTCGCCGTAGGTATCCGTGAATCTTCAAGGGCGGAGCTTCTTGGGGAAGCCGTGTTAACTGTTTCCGACGTTTCGGATGGGCCCGAAGGAGCCGTTATCTATTCAAAATGTCTTGAGGCGCGGTCGGAAAATTTTAATAAAGCGTGGAGAGAAGTGGCCTTAGACCTTCCGGGAACCTCTTCCGCGAAAGAAGTAAAATTGCGCGTGAAGATAGAACCAGACAAGCGGGTTACCGTTAGATCCGGCGATAACGCGTATTCTGTCACGGCGCCGCGCGTTTCCGGCAAAAAGTCGCCTAGAAAAATAATCTTCATCGTAATGGACGCCGTCAGGGCCGATCATGTGGGGTGCTACGGCTACAATAGGGCAACTACCGGTAATATCGATAGGTTCGCCGAAGACAGCGTGCGTTTTGACTCCGCGTTCGTGCAGGGGGACTGGACGCTCTCGGCGTTCATGTCGATGCTTACCAGTATGTACCCTTCGGCCCATCACGTGTATCACGATGAGGTTTATCACTCTCTCAATAAAGATGTGCTCACTCTTCCGGCAGCGCTTAGAAAAGAAGGATTTATTACACGCGGGTATTTCACTCATAAAAGGGTCATGTCGCATTTCGGGTTCGCCCGGGGGTTCGATTCGCACATTTTCAGGCAATGCGATAAGCGGTGGAATATCGCGACAGCGGAGGACGTTACCGCGCGCGCTATTGATATGATGGAATTCCATAACGACGATGATCTTTTTCTTATGTTACACTATTTTGACACTCATCAGCCCTGTGACCCTCCGGCGCCGTATTCCGAGATGTTCGATAAGGCTTACGGGCGAAAGATCATCGATAATGTGCGCCGGAAACTTTCGGAAAATAAGAGCGCGGGGTTCGACAGCAAGGATCTCGTTAATTTTATAGCAAGGTATGATTCCGAGATATATCAGGTCGACGCGAAGATAGGGACGATACTGGAGCATCTTAAGAGGAAAGGGCATTATGATGACGCGATGGTGGTAATAACCGCGGACCATGGGATGCTCCTGGGGGACCATGGCAGCCTCACGGAGATAACGCTTTTCGATGAGACCGTCAAAGTGCCGCTTATCATTAAATTCCCGGAACACTTACGCGCAGCAAAAGGTATTGTTGTAAATAAGGACGTGGTAGAGGCTAATATCGATATCATGCCTACCATGCTCGACGCGTACGGGTTTGCCATCCCGGCGACGGTCCAGGGGAAGAGCATGCTCTCTGATTGCGGCCTGGCGGAGGATTCCAATTTTAGACGAAGAAAAGGTTTTGCCGTGTCGGAGTCGCTTTTTGGAGGCACTTATTCGGTCTCGCTTCGCGAAAAAAGCGGCCGGTACACTTTTAAGACGAAGTTCGACGTGACAAATTTTGGGAATTATAAGGAAGACCATGTTGCCGAACAGGTGTTCCGCGGATACGACAATGCCGCTGAAACCGAGATGACATCCGAAGAAGACCGCATGCGACTAATTGCTAAATATAGGCCGGTAATAAAAAAACACATATCCGACATGCGGGCCATACATGGGGAGAAAGGGAATTAATTATGATAGAACCTCACGGCGGGGTGCTGATAAATCGATGTATGACGGAAAAAGATGCTGAGAAGATAAAGATGTCGGACCTAAAGCGGATAAAGGTGATCGACGATATTATCCTCGACATCGAAAAGATAGCTATTGGCGCGTATAGCCCCCTTAAGGGGTTTATGCGCGAAAGGAACTTCGTGAGTGTCGTTAACGGGATGAGGCTTGCCGATGGCACGCCTTGGACCATACCCGTGTTTCTTCCTGTCAGCAGGGAACTCGCGGGAGGCTTTTCAAAAGGAGATCGAATCATAATTCAGGATGGAAAGGGGAATGATATAGCGCTTCTTGACGTCGGCGATATTTACTCTTTCCCGAAAAATGAGTGGGCGGACAAAGTTTACGGCACGAAAAGCCGAAAGCACCCGGGGGTGGACAGACTTTTCGACATGCACGATAAATTGCTGGGCGGAGACATCTGGATGATACAAAAACCGGATTTCGAATTCGAGAAATATAATATGCCGCCCGAAAAAACACGTGCCATTATTAAAGAAAAAGGCTGGCGGACTGTGGCCGGTTTTCAAACGCGGAACGTGCCGCACAGGGCGCACGAATATCTCCAGAAGCTGGCGCTCTCGTTCACGGATGGGCTGCTCATACATCCGATAATCGGATGGAAGAAGCCCGGCGATTTTAACCCGGAAGTGATAATCAAGGCTTACGATGTCTTGATCAGAAAATATTTTCCAAAGGGGTCGGTCCTCTTTACCGGCCTGGCGACATCGATGAGATACGCCGGGCCCCGTGAAGCTGTTTTTCACGCGCTGATAAGAAAAAACTACGGCTGTACTCATTTTATCGTGGGCAGAGACCATGCCGGTGTTGGTGATTTTTACGATAAATACGATGCCCATCGTATCTTTGACGGTTTTCCCGATTTGGGTATTCAGCTGCTTCTCTTGCGGGAACCGTATTATTGCGGTAAATGCGGCGAGATAGTTTCGGATAAAATATGTCCCCATAGCGAAAAATCGCACAAACATATCAGCGGGACAATGATACGGAAGCTAATATCGACGAACAGCTATCTCCCGAAATATCTCATGAGGCCGGAAGTCGCCAAGGCGGTTTTGGATCATAAAATAAAGGAAAGCGAATGGTGTTTATGAAACATTTTGTAGTTTCACAAAATCTCACAAAAAGCGAAATACATTTCCCGGGGCACACTATTTTGAGGGTTAATCTGGCATGGCATAAAGACCTGGATAGCGTAAAGAAAATGTTGGGGGAACATAAAAATAACGATATATTTCTGGACATACCGATAGGCAGGAAAAAACCTCCCAACCACGACCATAGTATCGACAATATCGCCGCAATGGCCAATGCCGCCGGTAACGTGAAGTATGTGGCCATTTCAAATGTCGAGGATCCGGAAAGTTTGGGGTATTATTGCGGGATATTCAAGGCGAAAATAGTGCCAAAGATCGAAACTCTCAAAGGGACGGAGTTATTGTCGGATATAGCGGAAGCGTTGAATTACAAACCGCAGATCGTTATGCTGGATCACGAAGACTTGTTCACTAACTTGGTTTTTCATAGGAAGGAAAAGCAGTATCTTGATATTGTGAACGGATTAGTGGATTTATGCAAAAGAAAAAAAATTCATCTTTTGCGTGTAAAAGGGATTATATTCAGTGATGATTAAAGGGGAAGGATAATATGAAAGCGATAATAATAGCGGCAGGCAGAGGACGCCGGATGGCGGAATTAACGGTAGACAGGCCCAAATGTCTCCTTGATATTAACGGTAAACATCTTCTGGATATCCAGTTGGAAGCCATGAAAGAGAACGGGATAGAGGATATATCCATAGTGGTGGGATATAAGAAGGAGAAAATAAAATACCCGAAGCTCAAATATTATGTTAATGACCGGTATGAGCACAACAATATCCTCCATTCCTTGTTCTACGCCCGGGAAGAAATGGCGGATGGTTTCGTAGCCACGTATTGCGACATTATCTACGGGCCTAACGTAGTCAGGGAACTGCTTGACGGCAAGGGAGAGATATCGATACTTGTAGATACCGACTGGAAAAAACATTATGAAGGCCGGAACGATCATCCCATGGAAGAGGCGGAAAGCGTTGTTTTCGGCGACGATAGGAACGTGGTCAGGATAGGAAAAAAAATACCTAAAAACAGCGCTAATGGCGAGTTTGTCGGGATGGTAAAGTGTACTAGGGCCGGGGCTAAAGTATTCCGCGAGCATTTCAACGCTTTGGCTCGGGAGTACGACGGGAAACCGTTCCATGAGGCGCCCATGTTCGAAAAGGCCTATGTGACGGACATGATACAAGACATGGTGGATTCCGGGATAAAGGTGCATTGCGTTACTATCCGGGGCGGATGGCAGGAGATAGATACGATAGAAGATTATAATAAAGCCCTTAAATGTTTCGGCGCCTGGCGGGCGGGGAAAATACAGGCATGATAACGGTATTAAGTTTTTTTTTGGTGACGGTATCCGCGGTGATACACCCTTTGTGGAACATGCTTTTGAAAAACAGCAAGGACAAGATAATATTTTACCTAAATATACATCTTGTCTATACGCTCCTATTCAGCTTTATCTTGTTAAGGTACGACGTTAGGGGCATAAGCGCGTACGGATGGGTATTGGTCGGGCTTTCGGCCCTGACCCATTTTTTCTATCAGATATTTTTATGCAGGGCCTATGAAAATGGGGACATGTCATTGACGTATCCCGTGATAAGGTCATCGCCTCTTTTTGTCCTTATCCTGGGTTTTATATTTCTCGGGGAGATCCCCTCATGGGGCGCGCTGCTGGGGATAGGTATCGTGGTCGCGGGTATCTACGTGCTTAACCAAGAAGACCTTTCGTTTAAAGACGTATTCGGGAAACTTAAAAAACTAGATAAAAAAGCCATGACAGCGGCGGTCCTGACGGCGATATTCTCGGGCGCGTATTCGGCAGTGGATAAAAAAGGGGTGTTACTCATCGAGCCGGTGCTTTTTTTCTATCTTTTTTTCGCGATATCAGGATTCATGTTCCTTGTGTATCTCTTGTTTCTCAAGGAACGAAGAGGGCTTTATTTTACCGTGTTGCGCGGAGACGTAGTTAAGATAATATTGGCGGCCATTTTGGAATTCGCTTCATATATCCTTATACTTTTCGCGTTCCGCGTCTCTAAGGTGGCGTATGTAGTGGCGCTCAGGCAGATAAGCGTGGTTTTCGGAGCGGCATACGGGATTTATTTTCTCAAAGAGAAATACGGTAAAGTGCGGGTAGTCGGTTCTGTCGTGATATTCTTAGGCATATTCTTAATAACGGTATTTGGATGATCGAGACGAAAGGGGAGAAGGTAATGCAGAATAAGAACAAAAACAAAGAGAACATATTTTTATTCCCGGGGATGGCGGGCCTTACCCGCGAAGCGATAGACAGGATGAAGGCTGAAGGCGCGGAACTTCTTTCCGTGGATATAATGCTGACACAGCGTTGTAATTTCAGGTGTATGTACTGTTACGCGGAAGGCGGTCCGGAGCGGGTAAACCAGTTAACCATGAAAGAAGTCAAGAAAGTTATAGATGACGCGGCTTCCCTTGGCGCCAAAATAATCAATATGCAGGGGGGAGAACCGCTTATATGGCAGGCTTCGGATTGGCAGGGGAAAGGCGGCGAAGCGTTTTTTCACGCGGTGGAATACGCCAGGAAGGTCTTTTCGGAGAAAAAACTTCCGCTCGATATCGTAAGTTTTACCGACGTGGCGGTTATCACGGAGGACAAGGCCAAGCGCCTGGCGGAACTAGGGGTCGGTCTTTGCTGTAAGCTCGATTCGCTTGACGAGGCGGTACAGGATAAGCTTCTGGGGGTTAAGGGCGGATGGAAGAAAATGATGGAAGGGTTCGGGCATCTCATAAACGCGGGTTATGGCAAACCGGACATGCCGCCTGTTTCGACCAATACCGTTGTAACAACTTTGAATTATGACGGCGTAACCGATGTATTTAGATGGTCGAGGGGCCATAAGTTCCGGCCGTTTATTATACCGGTGCACGTGCACGGTACGGCCAAAAAACACGCGTCGCTTATGTTATGCGGCAAAACGTCGGGCGGGACGCTGGATTCCGGGGACATAAAACGGCTTTTCGAGAAACTGGCTGAGATCGACGGTAAAGAGTTCGGCATCCACTGGAAAGCGGAAAGCCCTTGGGTGGAGAACAAGGCGTGTTCGAGGCATTTAGGCGGTGTGCATGTGAGGGCTGACGGAGTGGTCGTCCCGTGTTCAGAGGCGCCTGATTTCTGGGCTTTGGGGAACATCAGGGAAAAGAGTTTCAGCGACATAGTGCGTTCGGATAAGGTTAAAAAATTCAGGAATATTTATTCCGAACTTCACGAAGGTTCGAAATGTTCTCCCGAAAAATGTTCCCTTAGCCGCGAGGGCCGTTGTTATGGATGCAGGACAAGGGCGTACGATGATTCGGGGTTTAAGGAAGACGGCACTTTTGATATAGGCCTTTTGGATCCAGAGGCTTTTTTCGCCGGTGACCCGGCATGCTGGAAGCCGCGGGAGAGAGGTGAAAAATGAAAGGTAGAAAACGGTTGAGAGATATCCTGGTCCAGGGAAAACTTCTAAGCATAGTGGGGGCGCATAACGCTCTCACGGCGAAGCTCGTCGAGGAAGCCGGGTTTGAAGGGGTCTGGGCGTCCGGCCTGGAAATATCCACTTCGCACGCTGTCCCGGACGCGAACATACTTACTATGACGGATTACCTGAACGCGGCGGCTGAGATGTCGAATTCGGTATCAATCCCGATCGTGGCCGATTGTGATACCGGATACGGCAATTCCAATAATGTTATGCATATGGTCAGGAAATTCGAGGCCGCGGGGGTGAACGCGGTGTGCATAGAGGATAAAAAATTCCCGAAGGTAAATAGTTTTATCCCCGGCAGGCAGGAGCTGGCTCCCGTGGCGGAGTTCGTAGGAAAGATAATGGCCGCTAAAAACGCCCAGGTTTCCGGCGATTTTATGGTCTTTGCCAGGGTCGAGGCCCTGATAGCCGGATGGGGGATGGAAGAGGCAGTTAAAAGGGCCGTCGCGTATATCGATGCCGGCGCCGATGGGATATTCATCCATTCAAAATCAAAATTCCCGGATGAAATAAAAGAGTTTTGCAGGATATGGGATAAACGCGCGCCTCTTTTAATAAGCCCCACGACTTACCGTTTAAGCGAAGAGGAGATGAAAAATTTTGGGATAAACGTGGTGATATACGCGAATCAGGGGATAAGGGCCGCGATAAAGCAGATGAAAGAGACATTTGTTCACATGCGGGAACACGGGCTTGACGGGATTGACCACAAGATAGTACCGATGGAAGAGGTGTTCAGGCTCCAGGGTATGCATATAATGAAGGAGAATGAAAAGAAATACCTCAAAACGGAAACGGGGACGATCAGGGCGATAATTCCCGCGGCCGGGGCGAAGTTGGACCCGTCCTTCAAGTCCGTTCTTGAGGATCGGCCCATCGGTATGCTTGATATAAACGGGAAGACATTATTGGAGAGGAATATAAAAACTCTGAATAGTATCGGGATACAGGATGTGAACGTGATAATAGGTTACGGCGGAGACAAAGTCTCTCTCGAAAACGCGCGCCTTATAAAGAATCCCGATTTTAAGGCGAAAGGCATAATGTTCTCGGTCCTGAAAGGGTGTGAGGAAATAGCCGATAAGAACTTAATCGTTTATTCGGATGTGATGTTGGACCAGTATCTTTTGCAGAAACTTCTCAAAAAAGAAGGGGATATCTTTATTGTCGTTGACCGCACCTATAAGAGAACGCATTTCAGGAACAAAGAACTGGAACTTGTTGAGACGGCGGTACCCCCGGGGGATGGGCACCGCATGCTTGATGTTGACAGGAAAAACCCTGTCCGAAGGATCGGTAAGGATATTTCGGACAATGAAGCTCATTACGAGTTTATCGGCGCGGCGCTGCTCTCAAAGAAAGGGATGGGGATATTGAAGAAAGAGTATGAGACGGCGAAATTGCCCGAACCGGTTTCTTTCGCCGAATTCATGCAGTATCTTATCGGGAAAGGGCACGAGGTGCTCGCCTATGAGGTCACAAGCGGATGGATGGAGATCCATAATTTTGAGGACTACAAAAGGGCTTGTCAGACATTTTCTACGGAGGGTAGATGAAAGCCGAACAATTGATAGCCAGGCTTGATAAGAACAATATAGGCCCCTATATCGAGGTGCCGTGTTCGTTATTAAGTCCCATCATATTTGAGCTTCTTAAAAAACGGCCGCGCGACGTGATAAATCCAGCGAGTGAAGCGGTAGCTATGGGGGTAGCCGCGGGTAATTATTTGGCCACGGGGCGTATCCCGGCTGTTCTTATGCAGAATTCCGGGCTTTGTAACGCCCTGAACGCGCTGACATCGCTTAACCAAATATATGGTATACCCGTTCTTTTGGTCATAGCGTGGCGCGGGGAGCCTGGGACAAGCGACGCGCCGGAACATTATGTCATGGGTAAAAAGACCAAAGAGCTTCTCAATGTCTTCGATATCCCTTATTTTGTTCTTTCCGAAAAACGCTTTAGGATCGAGATCGATGATGCCGCTAGGAAAATGATCGAGACAGGAAGACCGGCCGCGCTTATTTTGAGGAAAGGGTTAGTGGATAAGACGCTTGGCGCGAAGGTCAAATCCCCGGCGAGATTGAGTAAGACTGGAGCGATAGACATAATCGCTGACAAAAGCCGCGGGAAAGCCGTCTTGATAACAACTAACGGGTTTATATCGAGAGAAGCCTTTAATTCCATACGGACCGGAGGGTTTGAGAAAGAGCTGCCTTCTTTTTACATGCTCGGTTCAATGGGCCACGCTTTGCCGATGGGGTTAGGGCTGGTCATGGAACTGCGTCGACGGAAAAAGGTGGTCGTTCTCGACGGGGATGGCGGATGCATGATGCATCTTGGCGGGATGACGTCGGTAAGTTCGGGAAAGACGGACAACCTTGTATATATCGTGCTGGATGACGGTGTTTACGCCTCGACCGGGGGGCAGCCGACGACTGCCGGCAGTATAGATCTCGCCACGATAGCGAGGGGGTGCGGGTATAGGAATATATGTGGGTTTAAAAGCGGGGAAAAGCTGAAGCGCGGGTTTTCAAACATACTTAAGCAAAAAGGCCCTACGTTCGTGCATGTCAAAGTCGGGGACGTGGGCGGTACCGAGAAAATAAGGGTTTCCGATGTGTACACATGCGAAGAAATAGCGAAAAACTTCAGGAAGGAAGTATCTTGATGGACCGCGAGAACATTTTAAAAGATATGAGCAAACTGAGGGAAGTCTGTCAGCTTCCCAGGGCTCAATATGACATGTGGTACCAGCGTACCATCACGCGAAAGCTCTCTATGTACATAACTGTTTTTTTTCTGCGGATGGGGATAAATGCTAATACCGCTACGGTCATATTCGCCATAAGCGGGATCATCTCGGGGCTTTTTTTCGCGGTCGGAGGCCGGTTTGGGCTTTTATGCGGAGTGTTCATGCTCCAAGCGTGGTACATCCTTGACCATGTTGACGGCGAAATAGCCAGGTTTAACGAAGAGAGCTCTTTTACCGGTATTTATTTCGACTATATGACGCATTACATAGTCCACCCCATAATATTTTTGGGGCTTGGAATAGGTTTTTATAGGACGACCGGTTCGGGATATTACGCCGTACTGGGTGTTTTGGGGGCTTTCGGCGAAATACTTTTTGGGCTGGTAAGCGACATTAAAGATCTTATTATTTTCAGGGACAGCAAGAAATTTTCGGTACCTCCCGGCAAGATACACGCGCGGCCGGCGACACTTTCTGTCCTTATGCCGCAAAGCATGTCGGAGAAGGTGTATTTTTTCTGCACGTTTCCCGTCATTATGATAGTGATAACATTTACGGGGGTATTTGATTCTATCACAGGCTTATTTTTTACCAGAGGGGTATTCGTGTTCTACGTTATCTTGCTTAATATGATATGGTTTTTGCGCTTGGCGGTTTTTATTAAAGAACGGAAGATAGACGCGGAGATAGCGGCCATCAAGGAAGGATGAGTAGTCTCTCTATGACGCGCGCGGCTGACGCCAATAAGGTGAATGAAGACACTAAGCTTGCCTGGAAGGATAACTGGAAGGATATAGATACCGGCGCTATCCTGGAGATATTCAATTATCCGAGGGTTAAGGAAATGCTCGAGACGTATGATAAGTTGCTTCAAGGCAGGAAGAAAGTGATCGAAGCCGGATGCGGTCTGGGGCCATGGGTGGTGGAATTTACCCGGAGAGGTTATGACATAACCGGGGTTGATTATGACGCTGACTCGATAAGGAAGATAAAAGAGTATGATCCGGATCTTAAGGTTTTTCCAGCCGATATTCGCCATCTGCCGTTTGAGGAAAGATCATTCGACGCTTATCTATCTTTTGGGGTGCTTGAGCATTTTGCCGAAGGTCCGGACGAGGCGCTCGGGGAAGCCAACAGGGTGCTTGATGATGGGGGGCGGGCCGTCATAACAGTGCCCTATAAGAACATTTTTGTGAGGGTCAAGTCGCCGTTAGAGTTCTTGAAGCGCAATAATTTATTACGCAGGATCTTCAAGAAGAACGAAAAGAAGTATTATTATCAAAAATATTTTTCTCCGCGGGAACTCGGTTCTTTGGTAAAGCGTTATGGTTTTGAGATCGAGAGCATAGGGCCGTTCGACCACACATTCAGTCTCGTGAGCTTTTCGGGTTTTTTCAGGGACAAGAGTTCTTACGATGGAGAGAACCGTTTGGCCGTCCTCGTGGCGCGGCTATTAAAACGCATTATGCCGTGGGCAAGCGCCGATTCCGCCAGCGCGATCAGCGGCGCGATCCCGTGGCC
>CAZOMD010000039.1:13353-19492 GCA_964580895.1 uncultured Planctomycetia bacterium
AAACGACGTTATCAGGAAAGATTAAAGCGGCAGCTAATATAGGAGGTAGAAGTGAAGTTGATAATACAGATACCGTGTCATAACGAAGAAAAGACGCTCCCTATAACTCTTAGGGACCTGCCAAAAGAGATAAAGGGGATAGACAAGATCGAGACCCTTGTCATAAATGATGGTTCTACGGACAGGACTAAAGAGGTGGCCGCCGCCTGCGGGGTAGATCATGTGATAGATTTGCCTTTTAAAAGGGGCTTGGCCGAGGCTTTTAGGAGAGGGCTTGACGCTTCGGTGGAAAAAGGGGCGGATATCATAGTCAATACCGATGGCGACAACCAATATAAAGGCGCTGACATCGAAAAACTGGTAAGGCCTATAATCGAAAGGAAAGCCGATATCGTGATAGGGTGCAGGGACATATCTTCTATAGCCCATTTTTCGGCGAGTAAGAAGATACTGCAGAAAATAGGGAGCAAGATAGTGCGTAAGATCTCACGTACGGATATCCCGGATACGACAAGCGGGTTCAGGGCCTATTCCCGTAGCGCGGCCATGAAGCTCAACATATTTTCAAGCTATACGTATACATTGGAGAGCATAATACAGGCCGGGAGGAAAGAAATACCTATGACCCATGTCCCGGTGCGGACCAACGATAAGCTCAGGGAGTCACGGCTTATAAAGAACATCTGGTCGTATATCATAAAATCCGCCGCCACCATATTGCGCATATATCTGATGTATGAACCGCTTAAGACCTTTATTAGTATCGGCTCAGTTTTTGTCATACCCGGCGTGTTACTTATCGCGCGGTTCTTGTATTTTTATTTGATATCTGACCGTAGCGGGCATATCCAGTCATTGATAATTTCGGCCGTTCTCGTTGTTATGGGTTTCGGGATAATGATGTTAGGGCTTTTGGGGGAGGTCATCTCGGCCAACAGGAGACTTAATGAGGAAATACTGGAAAGAATAAAGAGGCGGGACTGAAACTGACATTGTCCAATAACCGGGAGAAAAAAGTGGATAAGCTCAAAGAAAGCACTTATAAAGACCGGGATGCCGGTCACAAAGAGATATTCAGCATGTTTATATACAGACCTTTTTCCAGATTTTTATTGTGGAGGGTCTTTAGGCATTTGAGTATAACACCTAATCAGGTGAGCGCGCTCTCGCTCCTGGCCGCGGTCATAGGTTCCGGTATCATAGCGTTTTGCGCTTACCCGTGGAGCCTTACGGCGATACTGTTCCTGCACTTAAGTTATACTTTTGACACGCTTGACGGGCAGCTCGCGAGATATAAAGGTCTTACGTCGAAATTCGGAAAATGGTTCGATCCTTTTCTTGACGTTAATAAGACAGTTTTTATTTTCGCGGCGCTTTCTTATAAAGCCTCTATCGCCGAGGCCCATCCGACGGCCTTCTTATGGGGGATAGCCGCGCTTACGCACAGTTTCCTGACGTTTTACATCATGAACACAAGGTCTCATGTAGTGAAAGAACTGACGTTTGAGGTAAAACTGAAGGATAGGGTCTATTTAGGATATGAGGTGTCCCTTTATTGGGTGTTAAGCCTTGTTGTCCTTTTAGACAGGGCGTACGAAGGGCTCATACTATTGGGGACACTTGGAGCTTTCAGCTGGGTAAAGGCGTATATAACTCTGGCGAAAAGTTATTACGCGAATAGAGACACAATAGAAAGAGAAAAATGATGTCCAGAAAAGGCCCGTTATACGCTTATATTTTCGTTTTCTTTTTTTCGTTATTCGCTATTTTTTCCAATGGACATTTCGGCGGGGACGGTCTTGAGAACTATCTTACCGCCGAAAGTATCGTCTTGGACGGGGACATAGCTATTCATGACCGGCCGTTCGACGTGAAGGAGATGAAATATGACGCGAGGGGAAAACAGGACGCGTCGGGCAGGCGGTATTCCGGCCAGGGGGTCGGCATGCCGCTATTAATCGCGCCGTTATATGCCATGGGACACGCGTTTTCCGGGATCGTCCCGCAAATACCCCACGACTACTTGACGCAGTTCTTTGTTGCGCTGTTCAATCCGATAATGACAGCCTTGTCCGTAGCCTTATTATTCGCGCTGCTCGTAAGGATGCGGTTCTCTCCCGGTACGGCGTTCATCACTACGCTATGTTATGGATTTTGCACGATGGTACCGGTTTACACGCGGTCAGGGTTTTCGGAGCCCGCGGTGGCATTTTTCGCGCTTTTAGCTATGGTGCTTTTACATAGGTATGAAGAAACAGGCGCGGTGAAATATATGTTTTTTTGCAGCGCGTCCTTAGGATATTCGGTATTGGTCAAGACGGGGGCTATGATATTTGTCCCGGTTTTTTTGTGTTATGTGTTATATAGGACGCTATCAGCGAAGCCGGATGCCGTGTCTTCATTAAAATTATGGGCCGCGGCTACCCTGCCTGTTCTAGTATTTTGCCTGGCGCACTTTGCTATCCAGACAGTTGTCGGGTCAAGCCTTTCAATCGCCAACGCGGGAAGCGTAGGTAAGGTCTTTTCCGGCACGATGCCTTTAAAAGGGCTGTATTATTACCTCTTGAGCCCCGGGAAAGGATATTTTTTCTATAATGTGCCTTTAATCTTGGGTCTATTCTCGGTCAAGCGGTCATTCTTTGCCGGCGACAAGGTGTTCAGGTATTCGGCGGTCTTTATCCTGATAAACATTTTGTTCTATTCGTATATTTTCAAGAGGGGATCGTTATTCTCGTGGGGTCCGCGGTATCTGTACGTCACGGTCCCGTTCATGTGCATCTTTTTGGCCGATTTCATAAAGAGCGCGGTATCTCCGTGGAAAAAAATAATTTTAGCCGGAGCAAGTTTGGCCGGGTTTTTGGTCCAGCTTCCGTGTTTTTTTATCAACTTCAGCAATTATTTGTTTTTTATCAAGGAAAAGATGGAGATACCGGAATATCTGGTCAATTTTATGCCGGACATAACCCCCCTTAAAGGCAGTTGGCGGCTTTTTATTTCGGCTCTTAGCCGGACATTCTCGGGCGCGTCCCTGGATTTTGCCTATAGCCCGGATTACTGGTTTTTTAAACCGGTTTTTGTGACAATGGCAGATTATGACGGATGTGACATATGGTGGGTGAACGCGGTCAAGGTGGCGCCTCTGTCGTTGCCGGCGGTTATCGCTAGCATGATATTCTTGGCGGTTATGACCGTTGTCAGCTTTTCGATGTTAAAGAAAACTATCCTTGCGGTGAAGTGAGTTTGATAAGTATGGTGAAAAAAATAGCCAGGGCGGCAGCCTCATACCTGTTATTGCTGGTAGCGATCGTCTTTTTCGGGATGTTTTTGTACGGGAGGAAAGAGCAGCTCGCGAGACTTTCCGAAGTGCCGCCGAGACACATCCTTATGGTCATGGCCTTCACCACGGCATATCTTTTCGTGAACGCTTTTTCGATAAAAGAGCTTATGAAGGCGTTCGGCAGGGACCTTACTTTCAAGGAGTGGTTCGGCCTCTCGTGTTGTACTACCATGTTCAATTATTTTCTCCCGGCCCGTTCCGGCGTAATGCCCAGAGCCGTTTATATGAAGCGCAAATATGATTTTTCTTATTCCACGTTTTTCTCGGCGTACTTAGGTTTTTATATCTTCTCGTTCTTCGCGAACGCGGCATTCGGTCTCGTCCTTTTGATATTTAATTACCGAAGTACGGGTGTCATGTACGTCAGCTTGTTGTTCCTGTTCGGGGGAGTGTTCTTGGCGTCCGGAGGTTTTATCCTCTTATGCCAGTGGCTAAGCCGGAGAGGATTGAGGCATCGGCTCTTGAACAATGTTTTAAATGGACTCGATTATTTTCACAAGCAGAAAAAATTATTGATGAGCCTTTTGTTCCTGAACTTTATCAATATGTTGATCCTTGCCGGCAGGCTCATGTTCTCATATAGGGCCATAGGCGTGGATCCCGGTGTTGTGCCGATGCTTATCCTGGCCAATGTCGTTTTCTTCGCTTTTGTTATAGGCCTGACCCCGGCTAGCCTCGGGATAAAGGAGGCGGTTATCACGGTTACATCCGCGCTTATAGGCTTTTCAAGCATCGACGGGGCTTTGGCCTCGATAGTCGACAGAGGTGCTAATCTTTTGATGGTTTTTACCTTTGGCGTTATATTCAGTATTTTACTGTTCAAGGATCTGTGGTCATTAAAAGACGCGGATATAACAGGGAGAGGGACGGCTTGAGGATATTATACATAACACGTAAATTTCCGCCTTCCGTAGGGGGCATGCAGACGCAGAGTTACCAGTTTTATCGGAACCTGGCCGCCTCAAACGAGGTTTCGCTAATATCCTGGGGGCATTCACAGATCTTTTTGCCGATCTTTGTCTTTTATGCCGCCGTAAAGTCGATATCGATACTTCTGCGAGGACGTATAGATGTCATACAACTGGGGGATATTGTTCTGGCGCCTTTAGGGATATTTCTCAGCTTTTTGTCCAAAAGGCCCGTACTGGCGGTTTCACACGGCCGGGACGCGAATTACCGCAATGGCCTATATAACGCGTTGGTCATAGAGGGGCTTAAAAAATTGGACAGGGTGATATGCGTGAGCGAGGATCTTAAGGACAGGCTCGTTTCCAGGGGTGTGCCTCGGGAAAAGATGGTTGTTATCCCAAACGGGATATCGGAGGGTGTAGGGCAGAATGAAAAATTAGACAGGGAAGCGAGTTTAACCGTGATCAAAGATGAGTGGGGCATAGACTTGACCGGCAAGAAGGTGATCCTTTCAATGTCACGGTTAGTAAGGAAGAAAGGTGTGAAAGAATTTATCGTTGATGTCTTTGATAAGCTCTCTCTTGTTAGGGATGACGTGGTGATGCTTATTGCCGGAGACGGGCCTGAACGGGCGAATATTGTGCGGGTGATAAAAGATAGAAGCTTAATCGGCAAGGTATATATGTTGGGGATTGTTAAGAACGGGTCTAAGCTATATGAAACCTTGTTTAAAATAGCCCACATATTCATTATGCCCAATGTAAGAGTTCCGGGTGATTCAGAAGGGTTTGGCATGGTGGCGCTTGAAGCCGCTATAAAGGGTGTGCCGGTAATAGCGTATGGCGTGGACGGCATAAGGGAAGCTGTACATAACGGTAAAAACGGGGTGCTGATAGAAGCCGGAGACCATAGATCTTTCAATAATAATATTCTGCGTTTATTAGATAACGATGTTTTGGCGGGAGATATAGCGATCAAGGCCAGGGAGTATGTGATAGATAACTTTAGCTGGGACAAAATTATAGATAGATACCTCGATCAATATCGGGTGATTTGTGAAGGCGGTAAAACGTAGGCAGGTAGAGTGAAAGTAGATATCCTTGTACTAAATTATAACGGGAAAGACCTCGTGGCGAAATATTTGCCGTCGATCCGCGAGGCGGCCGCGAACTCCTCCAACGATTGCACGGTCCATGTCGTGGATAATGTCAGTACCGACGGGAGCGTCGAGATGGTGAGGGCGGATTTTCCCGATGTTAATATTCACGTTGCCGGAGAGAATAGGGTGTTATGTTCCTATAACGAAGCGGTAAGGGCTCTTAAAAGCGATATAGTTATATTTCTCAATAACGATATCAAGGTGGAACCGGATTTTGTGGACCATCTGGTCAGGCATTTTGATGACGAAAAGGTCATGTTCGTCGCGCCTAAACTGCGGAATTTCGACGGGACATATAACGGCGGCAGGTCCCGCATAGCTTTTTCGAAAGGCGCGATAAAAGTGGTGGTGGAAAAAGAACTTTCGGACGAACCCGGCGCGACGCAGGCGATATCGACCGGCGCTTTTAGAAGATCGATCTTTATGGAGTTAGGAGGTTTCGACGATCTGTATCTGCCGGGAATATGGGAGGACGTCGATCTTTGTTACAAAGGCCTCAGCCTTGGGTGGAAGGGTATATATGAACCAAAAAGCGTTATATGGCATGATGAGTCCACGACGTTCCACAGGGAGTACGGTATAAGCGGCAAGCTCAGGATCGCGCACCGTAACATGTTCTTTTTTTTCTGGAAAAATATTTGTGATATCCGTATGTTTTTGGCGCATGTCGCGCTTATGCCTCCCAGCATGTTACTGCAGTATCTTATGTGTAGGCGCGAACTGTTAGAAGGTTT
>CAZOMD010000040.1:0-9559 GCA_964580895.1 uncultured Planctomycetia bacterium
TCGCTGAAATGCTGCAATCAGCGTTCACCGCGACGGGGATAGACATTTCCCGGCTCGAAGGGCTTAAGGTAATGTCAGTTGCCAGGTCCGCCGGGATAGCCGGCCATATGCAGGTAGGGGACGGCGAAGCGAACGGTATCGTGACTATAAATGTTTTTGCCGTGCAGAACATGGCGAGTCGTATAGGCGCCGAGCTCGGTCTTGCTGACGCCCAGAAACAGGCTCTGGTCGAAGCCCTGATAGAACTCGGTATAGCGCATGAATTACGGCATGAGGATAAGAGTGCCAACCACGCGGGGAATAGCCGTCGGGAAGAGTTCATCCTTACGGCGGAGGATGTGGCGAGGTTCGCCGTACAACTTTCGGAACGAGGGATAATAACGGCCGCGGATGGCCTTAGCAGGGTTGCCGGAGCGATGAGTAAAGTGTTCAGTGACATGGGCGCGGAGATCGGCATGTTCGCGTCGCTCCTCGGCGCGTTCGCCGCGGACGTGGATCTGGCCAAGGCTGTTATAGACGGTGACATAAAGGTACGGTTCGCGGAAGGCAAGTTGGACATAAGTATAGGTTCAGGGGTGACGGCGGGAAGTTTCGAGGCTTTCCTCTCGGCTCTTAACGCGGCAAGCGAGTCTCTCGGTGTACGAGGCGCGCGTGCCGAGATAAGGACGGAGGAGGGGACATTCGCTGGCGTTAAAGAATATCTTACCGGTGTGAGTACTATAATGACTAGCCTGGCAAGCGGGACGCTGGTAGTAGACGCGTTCACCGCCAATATCCGCGGCGATAAGGGTATCGAGTTCTCGATTGATACGGATATGTCGAGGGACGAGATCTCCGTGACATCGGATAGGAGCGGCATTACCGCGATCATCCGCGATGCCGCCGCAAGGCTCGGCGATATAGACGGTACGGCCGCGTTCATTTCGGAGACCGCGGCGGCACTCGATGAGGCTAACGTGAAGACCATCCGGACAAGCGGCGCTGAAGCGGCCGGGATAAAAGGCATAACCGGGAATGTCGGGCTTGAGATATCTTCGGTCGAATCGGTAAACAATATGGAATACGGCATTAAAGAAGATCTTTTAAATTCGCTCGCTACAATAACTAATTTGATGACCGGGACAAGTATTACCGTGAGCTCGGAAAGCATCAAGAATATCAAAGATGTGATAAAGGGATATGCCGGGGTGCTTGACGCCAGGATTGAGACCTTCGCTGACCTGGAAAACGTTGAAAAGAGTATCGCGAGCCTTAACGCCGCGAGAGAATATCCGGCCATTATGAGCGTGGAGGCGAATATCGGGAAAAATCGTGTTACCCGTGATTTTAGTGAGAACAAGGTCACGGTAACGAACGCGGAGTCTAACCGCGGCATAACGTTGGATTACGAAGGAATGAACATGTCGTTCGTGAGCCTTGTCGTCAGCGCCATGAAGAGCTTCCTTAGCGGCGAGCAGAAAGTATTCACTTTCTCGGGTCTTTTTAACGGGGCGATACAAGAGGCCGGCAAGTGGTCGAAGGACGGCCGGAAGGTTGTCCTGGAACTCGAGCTTGAGATGGGTAACCGGCGGGTTATTGTCGACACGCGGGAAAGCGTTTTGGAGATAATATCCGGAGAGAACGGCCGCCGCGTGCTCATCGGCTATTTCGGGTTGACAAAGGAAACGGCGCACACGCTTGACAGGGCGGCAAAGGATATGGAGGCGTTTCTTGACGGTGATCTGACCGTGGGAAGCGTTTCCGAGATAGGTGAGAGCGTTATGAAGTCAAAGATGGTTTCTAACTGGACCGCCCTTAAGGCGATGCTACTTAAAGCTTTCGCGCTTGGGGTCGGGAAAGATAATGTGAGGGTAGATTTTGTTTCAGGCAAACTTACGGTCCGCGACAATATGACCGGCCGCGGCATTATCGTGGATTACAAGGAAACGGGCTTCGATGTTATCGGCAAGATACACGCTGACGCCGCCGAGTTCCTTAACGGTATCGTGCCGGCGGAAACTGCCGAGGATATCAAGTTAGCCGCGAAAAAGATCTCCGAGATACGGGCGGGAGAGACCGAAAAATCCGCGGTTTACGCGATAGAGCTCGGGTTGGGCGCGTATGACATGGAGATATCCTCTTCGGACGGATCAGTGAAACTGACGGATATCATCTTTGGCCATGAGTATGTTATCAAATCAGGTAAGACGGTAAACGAGGCGATAGATGAAGCGGAAGCTCTTATGGAAACTCTCGACGGCATGGAAATAGCCGGGCTTAGCGCTATCGGCATCTTTAGTGGCATGGTCGCGAGCCTATTAAAGAGAAGCGGCGAGCTTGCGGAGGCCGGCATAAGTTCCGTTACGATGACCGCGGATGGCCTCGGGATGAGCTATGATCCGGTATCGAGCGTGGCAAAGATCACGGATCTTTTGACCGGGATAAGCGTTAATTTTGAAGTATCCGAAGATAATATAGGTGGTTTGGGCGAGGCCGGGATCAGGATAACGGAACTTTTACGCGAAAAAGCTGGTGCGCTCACCCCGGCACTTATAAACGCGATAGTAGAAGAGGTGCAGACGATCGTCGACAAGACTGGCCAAGCCTTATTGTCGATAGTTCTTGAGTGGGAAGGGAACCTTGTTGCGATCGATATAAGTGAGAGTAAGGCGACTTTGACGAACGTAAGCACGGGAAGAGCGGTTATCCTCGAACTGGTCGGTGGCAAGCTCGATATCGCGGATTCTTCCAGGCTGATACTCAGTTCTTTCCTTGACGGCACTTTAGCAATAAACACTCTGGGCGACATTAATGGCATCGTGTTGGGCCTGGCGGGATGTGTATCGTCGGAAGGCGTGAGGCTTGTGAGCGGGATATCCTTCATGTTCAAATCTTCCCAGGCGCGGATAGATATGGCGAAGCTTGAGATGACGTTAGTCAATTCAGCCTCCGGGCGGAGCGTTGTCCTCTCGATAACGGATAAGGGGCTCGCGCTTAAGAACGCCGAAGATTTTGATTATATTGTAGCTTTCCTGGAGGGCGCGACAAAAGTCGACAGCATAAAAGAATTGAATGATATTGTGGAACGCGTTGCCGCGATAACGCTTGAGACGGGCGAACGGGCGGTCGAAAGGTTCGAGCTTGTTATAGGAGGATATCTTGCGAGTGCCGATCTATCAAAGGGCGAGGTTGTTATCCGGAACGAGAGCGCCGCGCGGGCCATCGTTCTTAGGGTCGCGGACGGCAGCCTGGGGTTAAGGGACGCGCTGGCCATAGGCTTATTGAGCGACTACCTCGACGGGGTCCAGCTCGGGTCTCTGAACGATATTATCGCTAAACTATATGGGGCTGTGACCGCTCGAGGAGTAAGGCTCGTTAAGGAATTCGAGCTTACCATCGACGGGAACATCGTCAGGGTAAACCTTGACGCTCAGAAAGTCTTCTTTACGAATATCGCGACCGCGAGGGGCGTGACGATAAATCTTGTGGCCGGCACGGTCGATGACAGCATGTTGAACGCCAACAGCGTTGTACAGATATTCCTTAATGGGAAAGAAGTGTCGGATATTGAAGCTCTAAGCGCTCTTATAGCGGACTTTTCGGGAATAGTGATAGGCGGCGTCAAAGTCGTCGAGGCTTTTGATCTGGCTATGGGAGAGAATAAAGTGCGGGTCGATCTTGAAGGGCAAGAGGTCGTTCTTACGAATGAAGTGCGGGAACGAACGATAATTCTTGCAGTTATTGACGGGAAGATAGCCCTTAGGACGCCGGAAGACGGAAAAGCCATAGTTGATTTTGTGGAGGGAAGAATGATCGCCATGGATCTTGAAGCGGTCGAGAACATCATATCGGTGCTTGGAAAAATAAGGACGGCCGATGGTAAGTCCGGAGTAAGGGCCTTTACGGTAATAGCCGGAGGCACCGAGGCCGATGTCGATCTTGCGGAGGGGAAAGTCAGTTTGAGGAACCTTATTGCCGAAAGGACGGTAACGTTGAAGCTTTCCGGGCTTAAGATAAACTCGTCACGGGAAGCTCTGGAAGATGTCAAGCTGTTCCTTACCGGGGTCGACGTTAATTATGCGGCGCTGGACGGGTGGATCGAAAAGTTCGGCATGGTTTCGCTCGTAGAAGGCGAAGAGCAGGGAGTTTCCTTTACCCTCGCGATAAACGGGAACGATGTAAAGGTTGATATGGCAACGCGGATAGTCACAGTGACCGATCCGCGAAGTGAGGCAAAGATAGATATGATTCTCGGGGAAAAGACCCTTAACGTAGGGGTAGAGACATACAGCGAGATCGAGAAACTGCTTGGCGCGGGTATGGCCGGTGTTCAGGATATTCTGGGACTTGAGAATATTATCAATGTGGCGGCCGGGCTAAGATACTCGGATGGTAAGGCCGGGCTCGCGAGCGGTATCGCGCTTAAGATGGGTAATAACAGCGTCGTGGTCGACATGGGGACTGAAAACGTGCGGATAGAGAACTTATCTACGGGAACAGGGGCGAGCCTCAGAGCGTCGAAAGGGAAGATCGAGGTTACCGAGGAAGAGGCGAAGACTATTGTAGAGCTTTTAGGAGACGAGTCCCTGATAGTTTATGACATGGGATCTTTGAACAGGGCTCTGGAAGCGTTTGCGGCTGTCTTAAGGGCCGAAGGCATGGAAGGTGTTCTTGATGTGTATACCTTCAGGTCCGGCAATATCGTATTTGAAGCCAGGCCGGCCGAAAGTGTTGTTAATATGATCGATCTTTCCACGGGGACACGCGCGGTACTGGCGGCTTCGAGCGGGAAGATCGACGCGGAGCTCTCTACGCAGGGAGCTCTCGGTAAATTCTTCGCCGGGGCTATGGAGCTGGGGATAGCGGCTTCTCTTAGTGAAATAAGCGTTGCGGTCTTTGCTCTCAAGGGGCTCTTTAAGAACGGCGTAGTAAATTTGGTTCTTTTGAATGTCGGCGGCATAATGGTGGAAGCGGTGATGTTAGACGGCGGGATGAAGATAACGAATGTCGAAACGGGTGCCGCGGTAATGTTTAAAATAGACAAAGACGGCCGGATAGTAACGGACAAGGCAAGCGAGAAAGCGGCGTTGGGTTATATCCTCGCCGAGGATCCGGTGGTAAAGGTCAGCACTCTGGAAGAGATCACGGGGATCGTATTCGAGTTAAGGGATGCTTTCAGAAAAGGAAGCTCGATAAGCTCTATTATCCTTAACTACAACGGAACTATGCTGGATGTAATGTATTCCGACGGAAAGACGACGATCTCGAACCTTACCGCGGGCGTAGTGTTCACGGTTGTCTCTCGCGATGGGAAGGTGGATATTTCCGGCGACGCCGAGAACGCTTTGATGGCGTTCGTGTCGGCGCCTGGGATGAAGATCTTTGAGCGGAAAATCGGCGAGATCATCAATAGGATGGCGGTTTTTGTGGAACAGTTCGAGAGCGGGATCCTGATTTCGATCGAGCTGAAAGTGAAATTTGGTGTGATGGAAGTGGAGATGAAAGGCGGAGATCTTGTGATATCTAATCCCGTGAACGGCAGAACTTTGACTTTTGCCGAGGGCAAAGAACGGGTTGAGATCAGCGAAGAAGCCGACGCCATGATGATGGAACTACTTGCAGATAAAGGAGTTGCGAGAGATTTTAACGAAGCCAGGATCATTATCGAGAAGATATATAACATCGTTAAGGTCGGGGGCTCGGCCCTATTGAGAGCCGCCGAATTCGATATGTCCGATAGACACGTGAGATTGAACGTAGAGAATGGCAACATAGTCATATCGGACAGGACTACCGGCCGGGAAGTGATTATTAAGTTGGACGCGGTTCCGGAAATAATAAACGCGGAAGAAAAAGTGCGGGAAGCCACGGACCAGAACGCGGCCGGGAAAATTCTTGCCGGACAGACTGTTACCGTTAAACTAGAGTCGGGCGAGGTGTATACGTTCAGGCGTCTCGGTGTTAAGGAGTTGGCGGAAGGCGCTGAAAATAACTATCTCATGTGGAAGCTTGATGCGGGAGAAGAAAAGCGGGTCGAAGGGATAAATCTTCTCGCCGCCATGAAAGAGGTCATTGGGAACGATCATCCGGTATTCCGTATAATACGCGACGAGCTTGGAGGCGTCCTGCCGATAGAATTAAGGTCGACTATCTACGCGAACGGTGAAGTCGAATTCTCATACAAAGCGGCGAATGAATTTACTCCGTTCGGCGTTAACTTTAGTTCCACCGGGATCGAGCGCCGGAGCCGGATTGACGATGCGGGTCGGATCGACAAGTCTAGGGAAGCCGGATATGACGAGAAACTCGTGGAAAAGCATAACCATCCGAAGATATTGTTCACGACCGAGGGGTACACGAGGTTCTACGGTGATATCGCGAAAGAGATGGTCGTCGCGGCTTATCACGGAGTCGAAGCGGGAGAGCTTGTGACTGCCGAGATACGCGAAGGCGACGAACTTTACAGGCTGGTTAATCTGGATGGAGTGTGGCGGCTTGAAAAGTTCGATACGATCACAGATAGATATGATGTTGAGCATGTCTTTACGGAGGACGAGGTAAAGATAATTGAGCTTAATATCCGGACGGTTTTGGGCGCTGATGTGAAAGGCAAGGCGGTCGAAAAGACTATACTGACCCTGCCCGGGATGACGCCGATCACGATAGCGGTGGCCGCGCATAAGGATAGCGTGACGGGTGTTGAAGAGAGCGTTGCTGATGCCGCGGATGTGACAGTCGGGCGCAGCATAATTATCGGCCGCATTGAGATCAGTCCGGCCGCGAGCGCGTTGCCGGCGGAAGAGACGAAGAGCGTGTTCAGGAAGATAACTGACGCGGTGACTATCTTTATGACGGGGCTTAGTCCCGTCTCTCTTGTTTTGAGCGTTCTGGGGGTAATTGACAGGATCTACGGCCGCCTAGTGGAAAAAAGTGTTGCCGAGAAAACAGAGCCTGGCGAAGTGTCTCTCAAACTTGACATAAGCGAACTCCCGGCGGCGGTAAAAGAAAGGATTAATCTCCTTCTTGAGGTCGAGGGTGTCGATGTCTCCATAACCGCGGCGTCTGATCTCTATTTGATGATAAAGAGTGAAACGGGTACACTTCCCAGCATGACCTATGAATCAACCTTAAGAGACGAGCTTTTTACGATAGATGAAGCAGTTTTACGTAAAACAGAAAGCGGAAAGATCGAGATACGTATGTCAAGTCGGGCCTCAAGCGCCATGAAGAGTAAGGAGCTTGAGATTTTAGAAAATGTCGATCTTACCGAGGATAATCTGGCGAAAGTTTTCGCGAAATGGTCGATGTTCAAGGCGGTTGGGTTTGATTTTACAAGCGAGACCAGGAAAAAAGTGATGACTGCCCTTACTGAGCTTGTCAGTGAAAAGGGCAGACATGATATCAACTCTAAGATACAGGAACTTCAGAAGGTGCCGGCAGTTCCTGAAGCTGTTATGGCTTCCTTAAGGGACGAGACGTCAAAGGTGTCGGCTTTGACGGCGCAAGCGATAAGGAGCATCGAAGAAGAAGGGCGAGTCGTAAAAGATATCAGTGAGATAATATTTGATTTACTCCGTTATGGGAAACAGCTGGCTGAGGTCGTAACTAAACCCGTAACGGAAATTGTGCCAGGGACGGAAAACGCGGTCGAAAATAAAGAATATGGAGAAGAGGCCAGAGTCGCGAGTAGCTTGCGCCATCTCGGCAAGGACAAGATGAGCTTGGCTGGCAGATACAATGTGAAGATCGTTACCGCGAATACCGTAAGTGCCGATAAGGAAGGTTTCGCTGAGCTGGTCAAGAGCTTTGACGCGAAGAACGTGAAGGAAAAAGGCGACGCCCGTTATAGGATCATTGTTGTGGGCCATCTTGCTGAAGCGGCCATTAAGAAAGCGAATGTCGGGACTACCGCCCATTCCGACACGCTTAAGATAAGCGGCACGGTAAAAGACGTGACAAGGCAGGGACTAATTCCCGCGAGGCGCGATGATATAACCGTGCATGTAACCGGTGTGGGTATAAAGGGTAAGGATACTGATATAATGAAAGAGATGCTGGAGATCTGCGACAGTTTCGTGGTCGCGGAAGAGGGGCGCATCTTCGGCAAGGTGCTTGCCCTCGCTCTTACAAGGAGCGAATTCTATGCGATACTTATTTCCAGCGGCCAGATAACGGAATCCGGCATAAGAAAACTTCGTGAGATGGCGGTGCCTCTCGCCGCGGAAGGCAAAGATATCGAACAAGGCGTCGGCAAAAAAGGAAAGACGGTAGTTGTTCTCGAAGGAGAGACCACTAAGGAAGCTGAGGAAGCTATCGACGACTTCCTCTTCGGCAACTTCAAATCCGACACCGCCTTCTAACCCCAACTAACCTTTTGTCCACACCGGGAGTGGCCGAAACCCACTCCCGGTGTGGACAAAAGGTCATTCTCCAAAAAAAACTAATTCTTTTTGAAAGAAAATCCCCATTTTATGTGTCTACTATATATGGAACCGCTAGTCCACTCCCGGTGTGGGCTAACGGTTAAAGCATGAAAGGTGGGATATATGCCAAGTCGAAAAAATGTTTTTGATGGGGACAATGTATATCATATTTATTCAAGAAGCATCGCGGGGTTTGAAATATTTAATAACCATGATGAATACGAGCGTATGATGCGAGTAATACGATATTACAGGTTCAATGCGATCACGTGTTCGTTATCGAAGTACATGAGGATGCTAGATGAGCAACGGCAGAACAGGATAGTTGAAGAGATGATTGCTTCAGGAAGAAAAATAGATATAATCGCATATTGTATTATGCCCACTCATTTACATTTGGTACTGAGGCAATTAGTCGAAAACGGCATTGCTGACTTTATGCACAGGGCGCTAGATAGTTACAGTAGATATTTTAACGTAACGCATAAGCGAAAAGGCCCGCTTTTGGAATCCAGGTTTAAGGGTAGACGGGTCGAGAATGATGATGATCTCCTACATGTAAGCAGATATATTCATTTAAATCCAGTAAGTGAAAACCGGGTTAAAAGCCCAAAAGAGTGGGGATATTCTTCTTATCGAGAATATCTTGGGATGGTCGCCGAGGCAAGTTGCTTGTGTAACTACAATGACTACATGCAGATATCGAAAAAGGATTATGAAACATTTGTGATCCAACGACAAGATTACCAGAGAATTCTACAAATTGTGAAATACATGGTATAACCTGCGGCCACTCCCGGTGTGGCCGCAGGTTAAGGTATAAAATATTTAGATAATTACTTTTTGAGTTACATAGCCATTAGGTATACTATTATATGGGTATGAACGAGGGCATGGAGGTTTTGGGAATTAAATATTTGTGTAACATGTGCACCTTGCATGTGTTAATGGAAAAGTGCGCGTGGACACAAATATTTTTTTGCACAGTTATTAAATAATTTTAATAAGTTGGCCGCTTATAGAACTCATTGCTATGTAATGCGCGTGGGAGGTGGCTTTGGCCACTCCCGGTGTTGACACGCGGTTATTAAGCTGAGGGATATGTGAGGGGATAGACATGAGAGTTAGTGTGATCCAACATAGTTTTAGCGCGATTA
>CAZOMD010000040.1:9569-19473 GCA_964580895.1 uncultured Planctomycetia bacterium
CCGAAGCTTGTCGTATGTCAAACGGGGCCATGCCGGAAGGTATTTTTCGCCTTTCCTCAAGACCATTTCCCCGCCGCGTAATAAAAGCCGTATCGATATTCGTAGCTTTTACATTTTTGATGGAACAGGTACTATACGGCGAAATAGTTCGCACCAGCCCCGCACAACCTTTGCTGAGCGGAAAATCCGACATTTCACAAGTCTCCATGCCGCGGGATATCGCGATAACTAAAGATGTTCACAAAACCGATAGCGACGAACTGATAATTAATATAAAAGATGTGCATGACAATTTCGGGGCACAGGAATCGATCGTGGGCGTGTTGGAGAACCTTGCCATAAACTACGATGTCCGGTGTGTCGGGGTCGAAGGGACCGAGGGTTATATCGATATGAGCGTGCTTTCCGCTTTCCCCGATGATGAAGCCCGGAAGATGGCCGCGACATATCTCATGAAACAGGGCAAGATCTCCGCGGGAGAGTTTTTCGCGGCCACGGCAAACGTGCCCGTAAAATTATACGGGATTGACGACAGCGATCTATATTTGAAAAATTACGGCGCGTTCAGACAGATACTTGAAAGAAAAGAAGAGAACCAAAAATTATTAGGGGTGCTACGCGCGGCATTGGAAACCCTTGAGGAAAGGATCTTCTCGGAAGAATTGAGAGCGCTCACTAAAAATTCGGTTTTGAGTAACGGTAACGGCAAAAAATTCACCGAAAGATGGAAGTATGTCGAAGATATAGGGACTAAATCCGGGGTCGACAGCGCACGTTATACGAACGTCAACGCTCTTAAAAGCGCCGTGGCACTCGAAGGAAAGATAGATTACGCTGCGACGAACCGTGAAAGGGACGCTCTTTTGGACGTTCTCACAAAACGTTTGGACAGGGCGCGCCTGGAAGAGATGATCCTTAAAAGCCTTTCTTTTAAGCTCGGGAAGGTATCAAAGAGCCAGTTCTACTCGTATATTCTCTACCTCTCCAAAGCGGAGGGGCTCCTCTCGGAAACATATGCCGAGATGGAGAAGTTCTGCGGCTATGTCACGACATATGAGTCGATCGACATCGGAGAACTGATGGACGAGATCGACGATTACGAAAGCCGCATAAAAGAAAAGTTGTATAAGGGCGGCGAAGACCGGCGCTTGGCGGCGCTTTTCAAGAACCTCGAGATACTCAATAACGCTTTTACAATCAGCCTTACCAGCGGGCAGTTGAAATATTTCAGGGAGCATATAACCGATTTCACCTGGCAAGATTATCTTGATTTTATCAAGGCCGAATACGAGAAGCAGGGGATTGCGATCCCAAAAGAACTTTTTGAGGTAAGCGCGCTTTTTGACGAAGTCCCGCAGGCCGTCACATTTTATGAGGCGGCGACAGAGCGGAATAGCGCCATGGTCGAGAACACCATCAAGCTCATGCGGGAAGAAAAAGTGACCGTCGCGGCCGTGGTGACAGGCGGGTTCCACACCAAAGGTATAACGGATATCCTCAGGGCGGATAGCGTTTCATACATCATCCTCTTGCCGCGGTTCAACCCGAACGCGGGCCAGCGGCCATACATAACCGTGCTTACAAACAAGGTCAACGAGTATAAACATTTCGCCGAATCGAATAATTACCTCGCCATGGCGGCGTTCGCGTCGCTCAATGTGAAGATACTTGAAGGCATGGGGCGTAGCGACGTCGAGATCTTCGGAGAAAAGGTGAGATATAGAGCCGCAGTAGAGCTGGCAAGTTATTTTCTGATAGCCGATAAAAAAGGTCTTTTGACCGAGCAGCTGAAGAAGAAGATAGTGGAATCGTTCCTGGAGAAGTATGAGGAAAAGCAGAAAGAGTTGCTGAAAGAACTGGGAGAAAAGAAGGATAGAGAAGGAAAGAATATTTTCGTTGAAGAAGATGTCGTTTCTAATGTGAACTCGATGCGGACGCTTCTCGTGGAAAATATGCATTCCATAAAAGACGAAAACGGCGCGATAGAAATATACTTCAATACGGGAGAAGGAAATTTTAAATATTCCGTCGCGTTCGCGGACAAAGACAAGACGGAGATCACTCTGAGCGCATGGGACGAGCTTCCCGAGACCGAGATGGAACGCGCGATATTCCAGGAGTCCCTCATGAAAGCCGAAATGGCCGGGGTCGAGGCCGTGGTGCAGGGGACGGAGCTTCTCGACAAGGTCAGCCGGATAAGGGTCGAGGCGATATTAGGCAGACTAAATTTTGAACAAAGAGAAGGCAATTTTGACCTGGCCGCCCTTGATGAAGACAAACTTGTCGAGCGGATAAAGAACACGGCGAATAAACTTGGGTGGAAGGATGTCGCGGAAAAGGAGTTGACTGAGATAATCAGTAAGGTCACGGCCGTGACAGTCGCGAAAGCCGCCGTCCCAAGCGCCGAAAAAGGCGGCGCGGCGAAGCGCATCACGGCGCGCTCCGCGCTTGATGAGGATTCTGGGGAAAAGTCAGCGGAATTAGAAAAATATCAATCCGAGATATTCTCTCTTGGGAAAGACGCAAGCTTGAGCGAAGAGGAATTGGATGAAATAAAACAGAACAGTGGTTATGAAAATGTTCGTGTGGTTGAAGTTGACTTTGGCGCATTAACGCGAGATGGCTCGCTTTCGGATGCGGCTCTCGGGTATCAATTCGTCGCGAATGGAACGCTTATTATCGCGGTAAACACGAACGCGGAGTTTAAGACGTCGATTGTGGCCGCGCTCGGCCCTAGTGGATACAACAACGCTGTCAAAGAAGTGATATTCCACGAGTCGCGCGAGGCTTTTTGGATAGGACGCGGATATGACGCGAGAAGCGCTCATATCATAGCCTCCGCAGAAGCTGCGCGAATGTTTGGCGACGCGAAGTATGAGGGCCTCACCCCGTACCACCATTTTAACATCATAACGATGTCCGAGGCGGGGCTAGTAGATCTCGACAGGGAAGATAGGACGGAACACCGGCTTATCCTCGAGGGCGCCGCGACCGACGGGGCGTTATTCAATTTTGGTGAAGCATGGGTCTACGAAGAAACGTTGAGGGATGTAATCGCCAAGATCGCCCCTCGCGCGATAAGCGAAAGCCGGCAGAGGATGGAAGCCGAACGCTTCACGCGTGAAAAAACCGAGGCGGAAACGAAACGAGAAGAAAAGTGGACAGAGAACAGCGCGGCGGCATACGAAAGTATACAGACGATAACGGACATTACCAATAAAGTTATAACATCGCTTGGAGACCCAGGCGTGAGACCTTCCGATCTATTGAAGATGCGGGATGAGCTTTTAAAAGCGCTTGAGGGATTGAAGGCTATGGGCGATAGAATGTTTATGCTGGAGCAATATGAAGATGGCCTGGAGCCTCGCGTAAAAACGAGAGAACACTTTAAAGCAGAGATGGATCTTTTGCGGGGGATAATAGAAAACGCGCGGATCCAGCTTGCCGAAAAAAGCGTGTCGCTCCGCGGTTTTGAGGGAAAGCCGGAGTCGCCTTCCGCCGAGGCCGTGGATGAGATCGAACGGATATCGACGGCAAAATACGATCCGGGCAAAAAAGAGATGACCGACGAGGAAAAGAAGTCCGCGGAAAGGACCGCCCAAAAGAATATTGTGGTGCAATTAGCCGCAAAAGCCGCCGTGAGCAAGAATGCCCAGGAAAGGAAGCTTGCCCGCCAAAAACTGGGCGAGATGCTCGGGTACGACGATATAGATGCCGCGATCATAGATAGAACGGCGTGGGGCGCGTTAATGACACAGTATAAAGAAAGCCTGGAGGAAGAAGATGAAAGAGAACAGCTGATATTCCTGGGCATATTCGGCTCGTGCATCTCCGAAAATGAAAAAGAAGATAACCCCTATTTGTTCGTAAACACTATGGAAATGCTCGAATGGGATAAGGGGTTGAACGGGATAATAGAAGGGGTGATGGGTGACATAAACACGCGGAGAAACGAAATAATAACTTTATCGAACGCCGGTAATAAAATAGAAAATCCGATTGTTCTCGAGGAGCAAACAAGGAGGGCGACGGAGATAAAGAATGAAATACGGCTAAAACGCGCGCTTCTCGGTATCGTTTCGCGGCAGATCGACGAAATGAAGAAGAAGGGGCTATTCAGCGGGCTTGATAATAAGATAAAAAGCGCGGCCGAAGAGATCGATCAGCTTGAAATGGTCGAGCTTAAAAAAATTGAGAACCGTAACCATGACATCCTGAATTCTTATATTGGCCTGAACAGGGGGAGTCTCTCCGAAGGTATCAATGTCTTAATGGACAAGAACGGGAGCAAATTTTATATTGAATTAACGCAGGAAGAGATCAATACATATCAAATAGACTTGAACAACTCTTATGCCAGGATCCGGCAACAACTTGTAAGCCTTAAGATAGCGGTTGATGAAAAGTTGAAGCCTCTACGGAGGGTGAGAGGGCTCTTTTTGTATAGCGGGTCCCAAAAGGAAAGAATACAGAGATCGCTTAACGATTGGTACGGTCATCTCCTGGACCAACTTTCGAGATCGTCGCTTGAAGGAGTGGAAAGGACCGAAGCGGAAGAAGGCCTGAAAAGGATCGAGAAAAACATGGGAAAGCTCGGAAATGGCCTGGGCCGCTTCTTCTCATGGAGAAAAAATGCCGTCGATATGGTCAATGACCTGGTAAAGGTATCGACTATTGTTACCGGTTCGATCGGGGAGCTCGGAGAGGTGAAAGAGTTTTTGAACTGGGCGGTGTTCGAAACGAGCAAAGCCTTTGGGTTATACGTCCAAAAAGACGACGCGGACATAATCAAAACACAGCAAATAATAGATTTCAGGGAGGGTGTTAGCGGCGCATTCAGGGAATTGATTAATGGGATATTCGGAAATTTTAAAGAAGGGGATCTGGACAAAAAGGAAATAGATAGAATAAACGCTATATTAAAAGAGATGGAAAAGGAGAGAGGCTTGGGGCGCTTGACCGTCTTGATGGCGGAACTTATTAAAACGATAAAAGGCGTGGCTTTCGGTAGAAGTGAGAACCTGTTGAAAGAGATAATAGTTTCGCGGGCGGAAGACGGGATTATCACTAAGGACGCCATTAGCAATATCTTAATGGAGCTGGGAGTTACCGGCCAAGACTTGGAGCAGGCCCAAGCGCAAGTGCTCGAAAAAGCTGAAAACGATAAAAGAGTCGAGGAGTTAGCTAAATTCATATTACAGCTTTTATTGACGGGCCAGGTCTTGCTTGAAACTGTCAGCGAGAGGGCTGGATATGTGAATGAGGTCCTGGCTGAAATGACAGCCGGGAAGCGGATGGCGGATATGGTCAGGACGAGCTTTGAAGAGCTTACGGAAGAACTTTTGTCCGATCATACGAACGCTGACACGCGGATGCGTTTGGCAGCCGTTTATCAGCTCGGGGCGATACTTACAAGCGGCCAATCGCCGTTCGCGGAACAGATCATGACCGGCATGTTCATTGCCGATGATTTTTTTGTGGATATGGCTACCGGCGCCGGGAAAACTCTGGCTTTTCCGCTCCCCAACATGATGAACAAAAGCCGCGACGGCGGCCTTAAAAGTATCCATTTCGTGACGGATGATTATTACACGGAGCGGGATTACCGGGAAACGCATTTTCTTTATAAGATTATGGGGCTCAAGGTGTCGTATCTCACGGGCGGAGAAAAAGATCTTAAAAAAGCGGTAGAACGCATGAACGCTAACGATGTGGTGATCATGTCGTACTCGACGTACAGTTTTACGTGCCTGGACGCCGTTAAAGACATGACGCGGCCGGAGAGCGGGGAATGGTTCAAGATACTCGAGAGAACAAGAGGGACTTTTGATGAGTGCGATATAACGCCGCGCCTTTCGGATTACATTATTTCAGCGATGCAGAACAAGCTGAGCGTGAAGGAATATCTCCGGTACCTGACCATGATAAGGACCGCTGAGGAGCTTTCAAAGATCAGGGGGATCAAAGAACTATATGCTATGCTTGAAGATAACATCGTGAACGTGAAAGCCGGGATCGGCGAAACCGAAGAACAGCTCGAAAAATTAGCGAAAATGCTGGGATTGGAAAAAGGGCAGGTAAAGTTTGACGATGAAGGGGGCCTCGTGATCGAAGGTGTTCTCGTGATAGACTCTCCAAGCGATGAGATAAAATATGAATTGCGGAAGGAAGATGCGCCAAGAGCGATCGATATCAAAGGTTCTAAGTTTGAGGTCTCGTATTCGAGCCGCGACGGGTTTATAGTAAGCCGGATGGAGTGGGTAGGCGATGAAATAAGCGGTGACGCGACCGAGCGGAGCGGGCTGAAAATAGATAAAACGAAACGAAGGTCGACCGCCGCGTCAAAGATGCGGGACCAGGTCCTTTCTTTGATGAGAAGTGTCGTTGGCGAGATAAATAAAACAAGCGACATTGACGTCGAAACGCCGAGATGGGACGAATTCCTCGATTGCGTGAAGGCGTTCTTTATCGATCAAATGGATGTGGATTACACTTTACATTACAGGGCTAAGATCGATGAGGGTGAAATAAAAGTAGTTGAAAGGGCCGGGCACATAAAAATAACACAGGTCGATAAGATGACCGGTGAAGAAGCTGAAAAAAAGCCGGAATTTGACATTAAGAAGCAGGCCGATGGTTCATACGCCGTCGTTTACGCGGACAGCGTGATAGCTGTCCTTAATGACGCGTATTTTAAAAATAAGAGTGAGGATGATACGGTGATTTACGCGGGAGAGAAAAGGTATAAAGTGTCAAAAGGTGTTACAGAGGGCTATGTGATCCAGGAAGTCGAGATGGAAATAGTGCTTAAAGACGAACAGACCGGGCGCGAACTCCCCGGGCAGAGAAAGGACCGCTTCCATACTTTATATGAACTGAAACATCAGAAACGGACCGAGAGGCCTGTTGCCCGGGGCAACAATATGAGCAGTGAAACGTTATCATTCACGGATACGGCGAGGTTCCTGCATTCATACGGCGGCGCGTCGGGATCGGTCTCCGCTATGTCGAAGGTGATGCTCAAGATATTCGAAAAGGCCAAGGGGGTAAAAAAACTTGAACCTCAGTTCACCAAAAAAGGCCCGGAAAATATGCCGGTATTTGTTTATGGCGATAAAAGGAGCCGTAACATGGCTTTGACCCGGATAAGGAATATCCTTACGAGATCTCCCGGGGCGAGCATGATAATCTATTTCGACGATATGAACCAGTCGGATGTATTCGAGAAAGAGCTGCGGGAAATGATCCAAAAGTACGGTCTTAACAACGCCATCGGCGGAAACATAAATATCAACAAATTCAAAGAAGAAGGCGCGTGGGAAAGCAAGATAGTCGAGGAAGCCGGTAAGCCGAATACTATCACGCTCGCTGACGCGAAACTCGGACGCGCGACCAACGTTATCCTCGCTGAGAAAGTCGGGTTCGTCGTCGACAACGCGGCGAAGGCGCTTCGCAGGTTCCTCGAATTAGAGGGAAAAGACGTCAAATACATCGATGACCGCGTTAACGATCTTGTAGATCATCTCGCGGGGGAAGACGGCATCTTTTTCAAAAGTACTGTTACAGAGAGGGCGGCCAAGCGCGCGGAGATAGAAGATTTTCTCCTCGCTCTTGGTGTTGGGCATAGAAGTGATGTCTGGAATGTCGTCACGCACAAATATTTTGACGGGTTATTCCTCTTGGACCTCTCGCCGGATAAAAGTTTCGCGGCTATGGTCCAAAAATTCGGACGTAATAGGCGCCAAGGGGACTTCGGTTCGATCGACTCTTTTTATTCCGCGCATGACGGGTCGAAGTTCTTTAATATGGTCCAGGAACTTCTCAAATCGCCGAAGTATTCCAAAAAAGAACGGAACAAGAAGTCCGTCGAATTCCACAAGAACCTCGAGCGGCTGGAGGCTCTTCAGGGAGAAATAATCGATGAGGACGGTAACTATCTGAGAGATATTGATGGAGCGGTCTTCGCGGAATGGTGCGCGTTACAGGTCTATTTTACTAAACTTTTGACCGAGGCGAGAGAAGATCAGCAGGAGACGGCTGACAAAGAAAGGATAACGCGCGCGGAAAGGGACAGAAAAGTCCAGGAGCTCCTTTGGGGGATCAGGTTGATGCCCGCCAAATTCAAGGATGAGATGAGAAAAGACCCTTCCCGCGGCAAAAGGTTCATCGAAGAACGTCTCGACATGCTGATGGACGCGTATTTTTCGAAGGATATACTTTTAAAAGACGGTTATGCGCGGCTGGATGAGTTTCTGGGCGTAGTAGGCGAGCATTTTCATATTAAGCTTGGGGATGTTCTCGAGTACTCGCAAACCATAAGATTGGATAAAAACAGCCTGAGCGAGCTTCAGGAAATACGGAAGATATTGAAAGGCGGAATCCTGGCGGAATTAGTTTCGATGGGGTCCAAAAGGGCAAAGTCGGGCGAGCGATTTGAATTGAACGTCGGAGGCGTGACATACGAGATGCGGATAAACGAGGCAACGGAGCGTCTCGAACTGGAAGGAGTAAAAGGCCTCCTCCCCGATGGTTCGACAAAAAGCATAATGGATCAGGCGGAAGCGCCGGACGAGGTGCCGATAGCCGCAAAGGTCGGAAATAGATCTTATGACTTCTTTTACTTGAAGAGCGTAACGCTTTGGGGGGACCATTATGAGATCGGGAATCTGCAGGATGGTTCCCTCGTGGCGCTTGACAAGGGCGGGAATATCCGCCAGCGGTTCACGAAGGAACAGTCTGTCGACCGGGCCGGGACCGCTGACGGATTTATAGTTAGCCTCGAAGGTGCCTTGGAGGCAGCGGTTGAGAGTATCTATACCGAAGGGCTTGATCGCCTGAAGATAAAACTGATACGGGAAGCCCGTGAAAAATACTATTATCCCGTCGGGATGCTCGAGACAGATATTACCGAGTCCGGTCTGGCTAAAAGCGCGATCGAGGTGTCAAAGGAGAAGTATATAGAGAAACGCGAGAAGATCGAAGAATATGATTCTGAGAACGCGCTGCGGTTGAAATCGGACGCGGAAGAAATAATCGAGAAAAACCTCGAAAAATTGCCGGAAGTCCTGGAAAGAATGGATAAGGAAGCGGATGAGCAGGTCAAAAAGAACCTCGAGAACGAAGACATGTACTCGCCTATAGGAAAAACGCCGACAGTCAGGCAGGCTACGCGGAAGATCGGCGAAGAAAAGATACAAAAGGAACAGAAGGAATACGAGATCGGTGAAGGCGCGAATTTCATGCCGGTGAACGTGCAGATAGACACTAAAAAGGAAGACACTTCTCGTCATGTCTATTCCACATCCCAAACAGATGGACTGAAGGCCGCCATGGAAAATATCGGCATTATCGTCCGCAAGGACCGTGAGGTCGAAAAGCAGGATAGTGAAGATGATAAAGCGCATAAGAAAGATGAGGAGAAGGAAAAAGACCGCAAAAAAGAGACGGCCGAAGACCACAAAAATAACTTTGTTAAAGTCGGCGATAATCTCTTTATGATAGTGGATAAACCCGCGAGCGCTCCGATAACTACCGCCGAGATCATCCAGGGGGTGGGCGCCTCAGGAGGGCCTAAACCGGGAGGTGTGATCATTATCACGTCGGTTATCGCTATGCAGAATCTGAGCGATGATGAGAAAGAAGCTCTCGCGGACGATCTCGCGTCGAGGTACGGGCAGGTGGAGGGCGCGGCCGTTATTTCGTTCGAAAAACGTTCAGAGGGCAAGGTCGATCCGAAAACCGGGATCAAGAGCTATGAGTATAGCGGCGTAAAGGTCTTTGATAGGGGAAGCATAGGGTCCCTGGCGGATGAACAACGAAAGATCGAAGATAAGTTGGAGACGGACCTCGGCGCGGTGCCGCAGGAAAATCGCGAAAAGGAGATGCAGCTTGTCGCTCCCCGGGG
>CAZOMD010000041.1:0-10097 GCA_964580895.1 uncultured Planctomycetia bacterium
GGTGATATGAAGAAGATAGCGATAGTTTATTACTCCCGCACTGGGAATACGGCGAAAATGGCCGAATTGATATGCGAGGCGGTTAAGGCCGCCGGGGTCCATGCCGATATTTTTGACGTAAAGGATTTCTCTCCCGAGAAAGCCCTGGGATATGACGGCATTATAATGGGGTCACCGACGTATTATGGAGCGATGTCATATCAGATAAAAAAATTTTTCGACGACAGCGTAATATATCATGGTAAATTCAAGGGAAAGGTTGGAGCCAGTTTTACTTCGGCGGCGAACATAGGGGGCGGGAATGAGACTACGATCATCGGAATATTGAACGCAATGCTGATACACGGGATGATAGTCATGGGTTTTGAAAAAGGGGATCACTATGGGACAGTCTCGATCGGCGCGCCGGATGGGAGAGTAAAGTCTCAGTGCCAGGAACTGGGTAAGAGCCTCGCGGATCTGGTTAAAAGGTTATGATTTCCGGGGTAAATCGTTTTGTGTTTGTTCCGGCGGAGGGGAAAAGGCCACGCAGGACGTAACTTATTAAGGAGGAAAACTTGAGGAAAACATTTGTCCTGGACACTAACGTAATATTACACAATCCACATTCTCTTGTCGCGTTTGCCGATAATATCGTGCTTCTTCCGATCGAGGTTCTTGAGGAGCTTGATCGGTTCAAACGGAATCATGATGAAAAAGGAAGGAATGCCAGGATAGCCATTCGACTTTTAGACAGGCTGCGCCGAAAAGGCGAGCCGGGCGAAGGATTCCCGCTTGATAACGGCGGTACGCTCAAAGTTGTTATCGGCGCCGATTTCCAGAGCGGCCTGAAACACGGTCTTTCAGTCGCGATATTCGATAACAGGATACTTTTGACAGCCCTTGCTCTTAAGGAGAAAGGGGAAACGGTTATTTTCGTTTCGAAGGATATCAACGCCAGGATTAAGGCTGACGCGTTAGGGATAACCAGCGTGGATTTTGAAAAAAATAAAGTGGACTTTGAACGGCTTTATTCAGGCTGGCACGTAAAAAGCTCCGATAAAGAGACGATCGATCTTTTCTTTAAGAACCGTGAACTTAAGGTTACGGAAGGAGAGTTTTTCGCGAATGAATTCGCGATACTAGCGGACAAGGATGATCCTAAACACACCGCGGTGGGGAGATACAAAGATGACTTTGGGGCGCTGATGCCGCTTATTTACAACAAGACTTCTATTATGTCCGTACGGCCGAGGAATAAAGAGCAGGCCATGGCCGTAGAACTATTGTTGAACAACGATATAAACCTTGTGACGCTGGTCGGACAAGCCGGTACGGGGAAGACCCTCTTGGCAATAGCGGCCGGACTCCAGAAGGTAGCGCGGGATAAATCTTACGCGGGGCTTTTGATCTCCCGCCCGGTAATGCCGTTGGGGAACGACATCGGATATTTGCCTGGGACGAAAGAGGAAAAACTTGAGAACTGGATGGGGCCGATATTTGACAACCTTGAGTTTATCTTTAATGAGGACAAGAAAAATAAAGATTTGAAAGTAAAATCCCTCATCGAGAAATATATAAGAGATGAGATCATCGAGCTCGAAGCCCTTACGTTCATGAGGGGCAGGAGCATACCCGAGCGGTTCATTATTATTGATGAGGCTCAAAATATGACGCCCCATGAAGTGAAGACCGTGATCAGTCGGGCCGGGGAGAATACCAAGATGGTGCTTACCGGTGATCCTTACCAAATAGACAACCCGTATCTTGACTCGTCAAGTAACGGACTGACATATTGTGTCGAAAAAATGAAAGGGCAGAAGACCTTTGGCCATATGACGTTGTCTAAGAGCGAGAGGAGTTCTCTCGCCTCGCTTGCGGCTGAACTTTTGTAAAAAGCGCCAAGGTCTTAAAGAGGGATCAGAAAACAGAGGATCCGCCTTCACCAAATGGTTTTTATGTTATTGGGCTACGGCGGATTAATTTGCCCCATGCCAGTTTACGAAGCAAACTATGGGGGATCATTAAAGGAGATGAGAAATGGAAAAACTTATAGTGAAAACGATAGTGTTAGCGGCAGTTCTCAGTAATATGGTCATCGTATCGGGATGGGGCGCGGAGGAAACCGTCGAAAAACTTAATAACAGGGTCAGAGAGGCCAGACTTGTTCTTGAGGAGATGCAAAGTATGCCGGATCAGGCGATACCGTCAGATCTTCTGAAAAAATGTTCCGGCATAGCGATCTTCCCATCGGTGCTTAAAGGTGGTTTTGGAATCGGCGGTATGTATGGGCAAGGTATACTTATGAACAGGGATAGCTCTTCCGGTAAATGGAGCTCTCCGCTATTCATGTCTATGGGCGGGGCGAGCATAGGTTTCCAGATAGGTGGTCAGGCAACTGACATGATACTTGTTGTCATGAATGAAAGAGGGGTCGAGAGCCTTTCCCATAATAACGTGACCCTTGGGGGTGATGTTTCTGTGGCGGCCGGCCCTGTCGGCAGAGATGCGTCGATGGATACGGACGCGACCCTAAAGGCTGGGATCTTTTCGTATTCGAGGAGCAAAGGTCTTTTTGCCGGAGTCTCCTTAAAAGGTGCTGCCATAGGTCCGATGAAAAATCTCAATAAGACATATTATGGTCAGGACGCTGTGTCAAGAGACATCCTTTTCGCGAACAAGGCCGGACAGCCCGAAGAAGTTAAAAAACTTATAAATTTTCTTAAGGGATACTAAAGGCAGAGGTGCGCATGTTTTCGAGATGGGATAAAGCGGTAAGATGCGGGTTGGTCTTGGCTTTTTTGTGTTTTATTTGCGGGAATGTTTTGGCAAAGGGAAGATCGCGTGATACCGGGGAAAAGAAAGTCAAATGGGTCAAATCGAAGCATGGTCTAGAGGCCCTGATAGATTTTAGCAAGGACCGCGGCCGGATGATCGAGGATTATAACGATGAAACACATAATTATGTCGCGGTAATGGAAGCTTTTTTGGATGGACAGCTTGTGAAGGGGACCTCCAAAGACGAGGTAAGGAAGAGATTCGGTTCTCCTGTCATAGAACTTCCGGATAGGGGCGGCGCAAGTGAAGAGTGGGTCTATAAGCCGGCGGCTGTTTCTTTCTTCGACAAAGAAAAAATATATCTCATATTTGATAAGGAAGGCAATTTAAGCGAGTGGGAAACGATCCATCCGGAGTGATGGGGTTTGACGGGAGAATAGTTTAAAAATGGATATCCCGCTCGGGCGGCGTCAGGCCGCTGAGGATGAGTCAAAAGGTTGATTGTCGCAGAACCCGTGATTATCAGCCGGCAGGTTTTTATAGTTCACTTCGATTATTTTTTCGGCGGGTTTGTTTTGAGGGGTATAACTCCTATTATTAAGCCCTCCTGACATAGTGCTCGTGCCCCAATCCCACCAATAGGTGCCCGCAAGCCAGGGCTCATTCCAAGTTGTCTCAAAAAAGGCCCTATAGCAGTTTGCCTGAAGTTCCGGGTCTGGGTTGCCGCTCTGGCCGTTCTTCCAAGGCTCATAAGAGGCATGCTGGGCGCTTGGGTATCCTATCTCAGAAAAGATTATCGGTCTGTTTATTTTTGATTGCCATGCTCGGATCTCGTTTTTCCACTTTTTCCAACCCTTCTTTAATGATTCGAGGGAAGGGGCAAGTTCGTATGAAAGCGGGAAATAAGCGTTTATCCCGACATAGTCAAGTTTGTCCCAGAACTTGATATTCTTATAGTCATCCCAATTTGCGGCGTATAAGAGCTGGCCTCCGTAGATATTTTTTGTCTTGCCGATGATCTTATACCAGTCTTCGGTGCGTTCAGCGGCAAAGGAGAGTTCCGTACCGACGCAAAAGAGCTCAGCGCCTGTATCTCGGGCTATCTTGGCGTAGTGAAGAATAAAATTCTCGTAATTAGTGAACCACTTGATCCATTTCGATTCTTCCCTGAACCCTATGTCGGCCCTCCAATATGTGCCGTCGTTCCTGTCCAAGAGGTCGATGTGGGGTTTTAACATTACTTTCAGGCCGAGAGAATGGGCCATGTCTATGACATGCTTTACGCTAAGGTCGCTTGGTGTCGAGTCCATCCTGATTATGTCGGTGGAATCATATTTTTCCTGATATTGGGTAATACAGATAGAAACATACTCGACTCCGATAGATGTGAGTTTTTTTAGAGCCGCGTCGGAGTATGCCGTCAGGAACCTATCTTTTTCCCAAGTCACGAAACACATTCCTTTTTGTATTAACCCGAGCGCGGCAGAGTGAGATAAAGGAGCGTCAGGGGGAAAGTTCATTATGGCGGCGATCAAAGCGATCTTTAGGATAAAAGTAGCGGTATAGATGTATCTATTTCGGGAACGGGTCATCATTTGCAGCCCTTTCTTTGTAAGCGAACCATGCGAGAAAAAGGGCTGACATCGGGAGCGGGAAGAATCGCTCCGATTCCAAATTCGGCAGTCTGACGACCATATCCCTTGTTTAAGGGAGTTAGGCTCATGACTTTGCAGCCCTATTCTTTCGAATAGTTTGCCCCGCGTTTACGCGGCGCAGATCTTTTCGCGATGAGAAGACCTGCATTTATCGTTTGGCGAAAACATCCAAATGAATTCCTATAAAGAGCGATCCCTACCCAATATAAAAGTTTACCTGTAAAAATATAAAAAGCAAGATATCAAAGCTGAGTATTTAATATTTAACGGTAAATTTGCATATCGTTCGTAATAGTTGTTATCCGCGGGAAGTATGCTTTTTGCGCTTCTCGCGGTCTATGGCCGACAGGACCCGTCTTTAGCGCATACCTTTTATCTTACTGTGAATAGCTGAACTATTACTTTCGTTCACAGTAGTAAAAAAACTTACCAATTGTTTTTAAACTATATTTTATATATAATCATATGGTAATAACGGTACCTGATAAACGCTAATGATGCTTGGAGGGCAATAATGTCGAATGATAGGGTAAAGCTGACTCGAGAAGGGCGTGACAAAATCTGCAAAGAACTCGATGTACTTAGGGGCGAAAAAAGAAGAGAAATAGCCAAAGCTCTTTCTGAGGCCCGCTCACATGGTGATCTTAGCGAGAACTCAGAGTATGATGCCGCGAAAGAATCTCAGGCCATGAACGAGCGGCGCATATCAGATCTTGAAGGTATTTTGATGCGGGCGCAGATTATTGAAAACAAGGATGTGCCGACGGACGAGGCTCTACTCGGCGCATGTGTTAAAGTAAAAGATTTAAAGACCGGCGAAGAGTCGGAGTACAGGCTTGTCTCTGAGGAAGAAGCGGATTTTTCTGAAAATAAGATATCTGTCGGGTCTCCCGTCGGTAAGGCGCTTCTTGGCCATAAGGTCGGCGATAATGTTGAAATAAACGTACCGGTGGGTATGTTAGTGTACCAGATATTAAAGATATCAAGGTGAGGTAGATCGCGGTATGTCCGGGAAGAGGGTACGCAAAAAACTGGTTTTTATAGCGGCGGTAATTTTTGTATACTCGCTGTTGCCTTTGATACCTTTTTACTTGATAAACGGCGCCGAAAAAACCGTCAATAATTATTCCGAGGTTGAGAAACTGAAGGATAACAAAGGGGTCTATTTCTCATTCATTGTTTTCGGCGATAACCATTCCGGTCTTTTTCTTAATGATTCCTCCTGTCTTAAGGAAATATGGCACATGAACAGGGAAGACCGTTTCAGGAAGGTCCCGATAGATCTTGTTCTCAATGTCGGCGATGTGACGTTAGACGGGGAAAAATCCCAGTTCGTTTCCTACAAAAAGATACAAAAACTCATCAAGTTCCCGGTGATATCCGCGAGGGGCAACCATGATGACAGCGTTCTTTTCGAAGAATTTTGCGGCCCCAAGGAATTCGCGTTTTCGAACCGCAATTCTTTCTTTATAGTTCTCGATATTAAATCGGGTGAGCTCACGGAGGAACAGTTCTCCTGGCTTGATGGCAAACTAGAAGAGGGAAAAAAATACGATAATATATTCGTGGTAATACACAAGCCGCCTTTTGACCCCTATCAGCAGGAATGGTATAACATGGACAACGAGCCGTGGGCGTACAGGTTCCGCAAACTGTGCGCGGAATATAAAGTAAAAATGGTTTTTTCCGGGCATAAGCATATGTTCAAACACGCCGTGTTTGATGGGGTGGATTACATCGTAACGGGTGGAGGCGGGATGATTACGGAGATACCTGAGCGGGACGGCGGATATCTGCACTATGTAAGGGTCATGGTGAACCATGACTATGTTACGTATGAAGTTAGGAAAATATCACCGCCTTTTTGGGAGTTTTTGACATATTATGTGTGTAAAGAACTGGTTTATTGGGTAAGGGATACGTACGGGATCGGATATATCTTCGGGAGAAATACGGTTAAAGAGCCGTTACGGGTAAAAGATTTGAACGACCGCGAGTATTGGATGGAAAAAAATTATATACAAAAAGGGAGGGAGTATGGGCAGCGATAAATGGCGAATAGGGACAAGGGGGATACACGCGGGATATGTCCCGGATCCGACAACAGGGGCAAGGGCAGTCCCGATTTATCAGACGACTTCGTATGTTTTTAATGATACGCAACATGCCGCTGATCTTTTCGCGCTTAAAAAATTCGGAAATATGTATACCCGGCTCATGAACCCGACGCTTGACGTGCTTGAAAAAAGGGTAGCGGCAATGGAAGGCGGGACCGCGGCTGTGGCCACAGCATCGGGGCAGGCGGCCATAACACTTAGCCTTCTTAATCTTGCCGCGAGCGGCGATGATATCGTTACGTCGAAAAGCCTCTACGGCGGGACATATACTTTGTTCAACTATTCCCTGAAAAGGCTTGGCATCAATTTTATTTTTGTCGATCCTTCTGATCCAGAGAACTTCCGCAAGGCCATAACGAAAAAGACAAAGGCTATTTTTGCCGAGACGTTAGGGAACCCCAAATTAGATACGCTCGATATAAAGAGGGTAGCTGACATAGCGCATGAGCACGGCCTACCGCTCGTGATCGACAATACGGTTGGGACGCCGTTTTTGGTAAACCCCATAGCGCATGGGACGGATGTGGTTATCCATTCAACTACGAAGTACATCGGGGGGTACGGGACCTCGATAGGTGGGATACTAGTGGACTCAGGCAAGTTCAATTGGGCTAGCGGGAAATTCCCACAGTTCACCGAGCCTGATATGAGCTATCATGGAGTGAAGTTTATGGAAACTTTTGGTAACCTGCCGGGTATGGGTAATATAGCATACGCGATAAGGGCTAGAGTAAGCCTTTTAAGGGATATCGGGTTCTGCATGAGTCCCTTCAACGCCTTTCTGTTCCTGATCGGGCTTGAGACGCTTCACTTGAGGATGCCGCGTCATAGCGAAAACGCGATGGAAATAGCGAAATACCTCAAGAAGCATAAAAAGGTGACTTGGGTCAACTACCCGGGACTGGAAGATCATCCCCAATATGATCTAGCAAAAAAATATTTTAGGAACGGATGGTATTCAGGGATATTGGGTTTCGGGATCAAAGGCGGGTTAGAAGCCGGGAAGAAATTCATTGAATCCCTTAAGTTATTCAGCCATCTGGCGAATATCGGTGACGCGAAAAGTTTGGCTATCCACCCAGCATCGACCACACATCAGCAGCTTACACGGGCGGAACAGCTTGAGGCCGGTGTGACGGAAGATTTTATAAGGCTTTCGGCTGGAATAGAGGACGTGGAAGATCTGGTTGAAGATATCGACCAGGCGCTTGGTAAAGTGTAAGTCCAGAACGAGGTTTGCGTTTTTGCGAAGCGGATGTTTTGGCCTCAGAGAAGATCACGTGGAACGGCGGGGACGGGGAAAATATCTAAACTCGTGGGGGGTCGTTATGTTTATTGAGGGAGGGCAGTTATGAAGATATTTAACGATATAACAGAGACCATAGGTAACACTCCTTTGATACGTCTCGGTAAAATATCAAGGGGATTACCGGCTAACATAATCGCGAAAGCCGAGTTTTTCAATCCGTTATCCAGCGTAAAGGACAGGATCGGGGTGGCGATGATAGATGCGGCTGAAAGAGATGGGAAAATCAACCGCGATACTGTCATCATTGAACCTACCAGCGGAAATACCGGAATAGCTTTCGCTTTTGTGTGCGCGGCGCGGGGATATAAATTACGGTTAACGATGCCGGAGACGATGAGCCTGGAGAGGCGGGCCCTTCTCAAGATACTGGGGGCTGAGATAGTGTTGACCCCTGGAGAGAAAGGGATGAAGGGCGCGGTTGAAAAAGCGGAAGAACTTGTAGCTACTACGCCGAATTCGTTCATGCCACAGCAATTTAACAATCCGGCTAATCCGGAGATACATCGGAAGACGACCGCCGTTGAAATATGGAACGATACGGACGGTGCTGTCGATATCTTTGTCGCCGGCGTAGGGACGGGGGGAACCATAACCGGGGTCGGAGAGGTCCTCAAAAAGAAGAAACCCGGGATAGTAATGGTGGCGGTCGAACCGCAGGCGTCGCCGGTCCTTTCCGGCGGGAAACCCGGTCCCCATAAGATACAGGGAATAGGGGCGGGGTTTGTGCCGAACATATTGAACCGGGGGATCATCGACGAGATAATAACTATTTCCGATGAGGAGGCCGGGAAATGGGCCCGAAGGCTTGCCCGAGAGGAAGGGATGCTTGTTGGCATTTCCGCCGGGGCGAACGTATCGGCGGCGGTGCAAGTCGCCTCGCGTAAAGAGAACAAGGGAAAAAATGTCGTTGTGGTTATTCCTGACACGGGTGAAAGATATCTGAGTACATGGCTTTTTGACGAATTTCTCAAGTAGAGCACAAGAGGTAAAAACATGACGGGCGCGGGAAAGAACGAAGATAAGAGCATCGGGATAGTTGATACAATGTTTTATAATTTCTCCCGGGATGAGAATTTTATGCTTGATAGCGGGGCGAAACTGGAGGAGGGGAAAGTAGCCTATGAGACATACGGAGAACTGGCAAAGACGCGGGATAATGCGATCCTAATATGCCATTCTCTGTCGGGTGACGCGCATGTCGCGGGCATGCACCGCGGTGAAAAGAAGCCGGGTTGGTGGGACGATATGGTGGGCCCGGGAAAGGCATTTGACACCGATAAGTATTATGTCATTTGTTCAAATGTGTTGGGCGGGTGCAAGGGATCAAGCGGTCCGAATTCGATCAACGCGGCGACAAAGAAACCGTATGGTTTAAGTTTCCCTATAGTGTCCGTAAGAGATATGGTAAACGCCCAGAAGAAACTGGTGGAGCATCTTGGCGTCAAAAAACTTCTTTCGGTATGCGGCGGGTCGATGGGAGGGATGCAAGCGCTTCAATGGGCGGTTTCCTATCCAGACGATGTAGTCTCATGTATCCCCATCGCGACCACCTACAAGCATTCTGCCCAGCAGATCGCGTTTGATGAGGTAGCGAGACAGGCCATAATGGCTGATACGGCATGGAACGGCGGGGATTATTACGAAAAAGAGCATCCTTCGGCTGGGTTGGCGGTAGCCAGGATGATAGGGCACATAACGTATATGAGCTATCAGTCTATGGATGATAAGTTCGGCCGGGAACTTAAACAGGAAAAATTGGGGTATGCCTTTACGACGGAGTTTGAGGTCGAGGGGTACTTACGGTATCGGGGAGATAATTTCGTGAAGAGATTCGACGCGAATTCGTACCTTTACCTGACCAAAGCGATGGATTATTTCGATCTGCAAAAGGACGAAAAATTGCAGGTCGCGTTCAAAGAGACAAAAAGCAGATTTCTTGTAATAGCCTTTAGTTCCGACTGGTTGTATCCGGCGTCACAATCAAAGGATATAGTGAGAGCGTTGAAAATGAATGGGAAGGATGTGACCTATTGTGAGATAAGTTCTAACTATGGGCACGACGCGTTCCTTCTTGAGTTTAAGGAAGAGACGAGGCTTGTCGAAAATTTTCTTTCCAACACTTACAAACGCATAGCCAGGTAACGACGCAATGTGTTAGGTGGGGGAAGACCGATCTTAAGGAGAGATATGGATATAAGGGCGCGGGAAGAGTTAAGGCTTGATCACAAGATAATCGGAGACCTTGTTGAAGAGGGTGCC
>CAZOMD010000041.1:10107-17105 GCA_964580895.1 uncultured Planctomycetia bacterium
GCGGGGATCTCTTGGAATTCCTTGTCCTGAAAAAAAACGTTAAAGGCAGCGGGGTAGAGATAAGTGAAAAGGCCATATATGAATGCGTAAGTAAAGGGTTAAGCGTTTTTCACGGGGACATCGACTCGGGGCTCAGGGAATATCCCGATAAACTTTTCGATTATGTCATTTTTAACCAGACTATGCAGCAAGTTCATAAGCCTAAGGAAGCTATACTTGAAGCGTTGAGGGTAGGGAAAAAAGTCATAGTAGGGTTCCCTAATTTTTGTTACGCCAGAGCAAGGGCCCAGATATTTTTCGGAGGCAGAGTGCCTGTGACGCCGTCTTTGCCGTATTCGTGGTTTGATACGCCGAACTTGCATTTTCTTAGCATTAAGGATTTTATGGAATTTTGCGCCAAGACTGGGATAGCCGTAGAGAGAAAGGTATTCCTCGGCAAAAATACGATTGTTAAACTCTTCCCGAACGTCAGGGCCCTTAATGCCATATTGCAGATCGCGAAGATTTAAAAAAAATATTCCTGGATTTAGCCGCCTGCAAGAGAAGAACTATCATGCCTTACAAAAATAAATTCGACACATTTTTTAAAGAACAGTATTCGAAACTTAATGCCGAGCAGAAGAGCGCCGTGGATGGGATCGATGACTCTCTTCTTGTTCTTGCCGGTCCTGGCACCGGGAAGACGCAGCTATTGTCCGTGAGATGTGCCAACATCTTGAGACAGGGGAAAGCCGCCCCTGAAAATATCCTTATGCTCACTTTTTCGAACGCCGCGGCAAAAGCGATGCGCGAACGCCTGACGGGAATGATAGGGCATGACGGGTACCGCGTCGAGGTCGAGACTTTTCACAGCTTCGCGAATTCTGTCGTGCTCGAATCAGAGGAAGCTCTTAATTACGTGAAGGATAAGATCGAGATAACGGAAATAGAAAAGATACGCGCGATCGAATATATCCTTGATAACGTGAAGGGTGCCGAGCCGTTAAGGCCGTTCGGGGCGCCGTATATCCACCGTTCGGAGATAGAGAAGAGGATAAGCGAGCTTAAGAATGAAGGGATCCTGCCTGGAGAGTTCAAAGAAGGTCTCAAAGCTATTAAGCCGGATGGCGTGAACCTTGAAGAGAAACATATATCACGGCTGGAGGCGTTAGCGGTCATATACGCGAATTACGAGGACTTAAAAGACGGGAAAAGGAGAGTTCTTTTCGATGACCGCGGTCGCATAGATTTTGACGACATGATAATCGTGGCCCTTGAGGCGCTTAAACGCGAAAAGACGTTGAGAGAATATTTTCAAAAGCAATATAGATATATCATGGTCGATGAATTCCAGGATACTAACAGGGCGCAGCTTGAACTTCTTTTTTCTCTTCTCGATCCCGATACTCCCGCCATATGCTGTGTAGGGGATGATGACCAGTCGATATACCGGTTCCAAGGCGCTACACTTTCGAATTTTCGTACGCTCGAGAAAAAGATACCGGGTCTTAAGATAATACAGCTAAAAGATAATTACCGGTCCACAGAGGACATTATGGATCTTTCTCTAACGATAATAGCACAACTACCCTCCAGCGAGAGGGTCGCTGTTAAGATAGCCCGTTCTTCCCGGTATTTTGGTGAGAAGGGCATCCGTTTTGTGGAATTTTCCACGGAGGAAGAGGAGCTCGCGTTCATCGCCCAGTCGGTGAAAGAGCAGATAGAGATAATTGCGAAGGACGCGAACCTGACGCGGGAGGAAAGGGAAAGACCATACAATAATATCGCGGTCTTTTTGCGTAAAAGAAACCAGATACTGAAGGTCATCGACGCTTTTTTGAGGGCGGGCATCCCTTACGCGACAGACGGGGAAGAGGATATCCGGGCGGAGAAACGCGTCAGGCAAATGCTTGATGTCGTGGAACTCGCGTCGGTCGATATCGACGATAATGAAAAAAAATCTCTCGTTCTTTACAAGGTGCTATCGGCCGATTACATGAAAACGTGTCATTCCGATATACTCAGTTTCATCGGGTTTGTCAATAAGATGAAGGGAGCGGAAAGAGGTAAGGATGTGGAGAGATATGCGTCTTTCAATCTTTTTCAGGAATTCCAGAGGTGGTTCCCCGCGGATAGCGTAAAGGAACCATCGAGGCGTGATACCGAAGGCCTGGAGGTGGTAAAAAGCATCAAGTTAAAGGATGCCCGCAGCCTCCACAGGGCGGCATGGATTATCACCAGACTTCTCATGGACGCAAGGAACAGGCCCGTCCATGATTTACTCCTTCAGTATATAGAGGATGCCGGGCTTTATCGATTCATCCTTAAGGCGTACGAAGATAACGATGTGCTGCGCCTGAGGGATCTCCGTTCACTGGTCTCTTTTATCAACAGGATCAAGGAATCCGATCTGGCGGACCCGGCCTTGGGGCTTGATGCTTTTATGGAAGAACTTTCCCTCAGGGAGATGCACAACATGCCGTTAAGCGGGAAGCTGGCGACTATGAGCCAGGACGGGGTAAGGCTTTATACCGCGCACGCCTCCAAAGGGCTTGAATTCTATACCGTGTTTGTGCCGTTCTGTCTTCAGGGAAGCGGGTGGCCCCTTAGGAAAAAAGGAGAAACTGTCCCATTACCGCCCGAAATTTTTAAAAGCAAGGAGAGGGCCGAGGATAAGGAAGAGCTGAAACAGCTTAATCTTTATGACGAGCTAAGGCTTTTTTATGTGGCATCTACGAGGGCGAAGGCATTCTTGATTTACACCGCATCTCCTCGCGAAAAGGCGATAACCAGCCAATTCATAAAACCGCTTGGGATAGATGCCGAGACCTTTAATCTAAAAAGCGAAGAAAGTTTTCTGGTGGATTTTCTCGAGAAGGCCAAAAGGAGGGATCCGTTCGAGTCCGCCGCGGACATACTAAAGGATATGGTCCAGTATCTTAGCTTGAACCCCACGAGCTTGAACAATTATCTGACATGCCGGAGGAAATTTCTTTATGATAACGTGCTGAAATTACCGGGCAGGAAGAACCAACATCTTGTGTTCGGCAATTGCGCTCATAAAGCTTTAGAAGAGATATACCGGATTTACATGGATAAGAAAAAGTTCCCAGACTTCAAAGTGTTCAAAGGATTTTTTATAAAGGAACTTGAGTTCCAGGGCGCCAGCAAAGAGATAAGGATATGGTGTAGCGACAGGCTGGAGACACTTGTCGCCTGGTATAATAACGAGGAGCGGAACCCTCGCATGCCTCTCGATCTTGAGAATAAGATAGATGTCGCGTTCCCAGAAGGACTGGTCTTTAGAGGGACGTTCGATAAGGTCGAGGAGGAGAGAGACGGTTCCGTTAGGGTCGTAGACTATAAGACAGGAAAACCGGATGACCATGTTAAAGCTATAGCGAACTGTACTAACCTCGCGGATTATGAGTGCGACGACTATTACAGACAACTTGTAGCGTATAAAATGCTTTATGAAGAAGGCGGGCGCGTCGCGAAGAAGGCTAAAGTGCTTAATGGAGTGTTGGTCTTCCTGGAACCGGCATCGGATGACGTTAAAAAATACGATCTTGAAAAAGGGGTTTACAAAAATATAACCATAGAGCTTACGGACGAAATGGTCGGCGAGCTCAAATCGATAATAATGGACACATGGCGTAACATAAGAGCGCTTAAGTTCGAAAAACTGCCTGAACGCGACGGGAAGGTGCGTTGCGCGAGATGCGCGTACGACGGGATCTGCTGGGAGAGTTAGCCGCGCGCTGAAAAAGAGAAGGAGAGTGTGTTTATGGAAAAAATATTTATAAGCGATCTCAAGACGAATGAACGCGTTGATTCCGTTTTCATGCTTACTAAAAAGAATCTGAAGCTGACGAAACATGACAAGCCATATCTTGAGGTAACACTTTGCGATAAGACCGGCAAAATAGAAGGCAGGGTCTGGGATAACGCCGAGAAATTAGGCGCGGGGATAGATTCGGGCGACATCGTGGGAGTTAAAGGTTCTGTGGACAGTTACAAAGAGGAGAAACAGATAAAGATAGAAAGTATCAGGCGCGCTGAAGAAAATAGTTTCAGACACGAGGATATGGTCAGAGTTGTCGAGAACAGAGAGGAACTATATGAAAATTTGTTACGCAGCCTTTCGGGAGTAAAGAATAAGTGGATAAAACTTCTGTCTGACGCTTTCGTCGGCGATAAGGCCCTGATGGGCGCTTTTAAGGAAGGTTTGGGGGGGAAAAGCTGGCACAACGCGTATGTCGGCGGTCTTTTAGAACATACGTATGAAGTTATGTGGATAGTCGAAAAAATGTGCGAACTTTACCCCGAGGTTGACAGAGATGTGGCGGTCTTCGGGGCGTTCATACATGACATAGGAAAAGTGGCTGAGTTAGACCCTAAGAAGATGGAGTACACTATCGAGGGCGGGCTGGTCGGGCATTTAGCGATCGGGCATAAGATCCTTATCGGCAGGATAAACGGCATAAAAGATTTCCCTCTGGACCTAGCCCTAAGGTTTGAACATATAATCCTAAGTCATCACGGGAAGTATGAGCAACAGTCCCCGGTCCTTCCCAAGACGCTTGAAGCGACCATAATATACCACGCGGATGAACTCGTCTCACAGGCTAATGCCATAAAAGAAATAATCCTTTCCCAGTCGGAGAAAGGCAAGGTATGGAGTGATTTTGTTTCCATAAAGAACCGGAAATATTTTATAAAGGACGCGCGAGACGAGAACTGGTCTACTCCGGAAGGGGAATGATCCTTCGAATAATAACTCATGAGGTTCCGCCTAAGGCGGTGAAAATTAGTTCTGTTCCGGCGATAGAAGTACGTTATCGATGAAGAACACCCCGGAATAGGGGCTGGATGGAGACTCGACGCGTATCCCGATTTTTCTAATATCCGCTAGGATATCTTTTGTCATAGTGGTTTTTCCCCAGTCGATACTTTTATCTGATAAAGAAGCGGTCACGGTAGTCCACTTACCGGGAATTAGCCGTGTCACCCTCAACATTTCGATAAAATTCCAGGTATCCCCCGAGGTGAGGATTAATTTGGCATAAAGGCCGCTCGGAGCGTCCGTGGGGATAAATATGTCCGCGGAAATAGATCCATAAGAACTGAGGTCGATATAATGTTGTACTTCGGCCAGGGCAGCCGCCCATGTAATGCCTGGGAAGGACGCCGACACAGCGAGACTGCCGTGTCCGGTCGAAGAGACGGTCGATGAAAGTTGGGCCGTAGTAGCGACATGATCGGGTTTTGCCATTGCCCAAAATGGGACCTCCCAACCTTCCGAAGTTGTTTCAAAATCGTAAAGTGTTTTAGGGGAAAGCGTGTCTTTTGTCTGGCTGGGGCGGTCAGTGGATTCTATGGCAAATATCTGTGTCTTGCCGGGAGAAGGTATTAATCCGGCGGCAGTGAATGCCTGTTCTTTTTTTTGCGATGGTTTTTCTTGCGTTATATCCTTGTCGATTTTTACGTTTAAACTTATAGAGATGCGGTTCGACCTAAAGTAATGGAATGACAACACAAGGAACGTCGCTAGAAGTATGATAAGAGCGGTTTGTAACATCCGGCTGGGAGATGTTTTTTGTGCCGAGACGTTCACTACAGGCGACTGGGGCTCGACATTTTTGTTATTACCGAAAAAAGTTGCGGCAAGTTCTCGGTTGATATCATTTTCTATTTTGGTTTTTTATTGTTTGTCCATATTTGTAAGGGAAGAGCCGCTATATTTATCTTTGTTAGACATTGATAGTATTTTATCACATGCCGGGTGGGATTTCATCTCTAATCGGTTCTATATTTATAAATGTAACTTTTGTAGCTGAAACATTTACATCTATAAACTTATATGATATACTTGAGCCAAAAGTATACAAGTTGTAGTTGTTTTTTACAAACCTACCACAAGATAAAAGGAGTGGCACGATATGAGGATAATATCGGTAGCGAATCAAAAAGGTGGTTGTGGGAAGACTACACTGGCCGTTAACATAGCCGCTGCTATGGCAAAGGCAGGGAAAGAGACCCTGTTGATAGACCTTGATCCTCAAGCCCATGCGACGTTCGCGTTGGGTTATACAAAAGAGGCATCGCTTAAAAAGACGTCATACGACATTTTTCGCGCGTATTTTGACGGTTTAGAATTCCCGATAGAGGATGCTGTCATATCGGATCGAGACCGTTTTTCTTTCATTCCGTCGAACATAATGTTGTCAACCGCGGAGATAAATCTTGGAAACGTTAACGGTGCCGCCGCGATCTTGTCCCGGGTTCTCAAGGAACAATTTTTTGAAAAATACGAATACGTGATCGTGGATTCGCCTCCGAGTTTTGGATTTCTCACCCTAAACGCGATGTATGCCGCGGACATGATAGTCGTGCCGGTGGATATGAGTTATTTTTCATTTAACGGCATTAACAGTGTTTACAGAGTGGCGGGGCTTTTGAACACCGAAACGGGAAGGAGACCCTCTATCTTTTTCGCCATGAATATATTCGATAAACGCTCGAAGTTTGCCGGAGTTTTCGAGGAAGACGCGAGAAAAAAACTGGGTCCTTATGTGTTCTCTACAAAGATACGGTCGAGCATAAGGATCAGAGAAGCTTCGAGGGATGGGAAGACGATTTTTGAATATCTGCCGGAGTCTTCTGTTTCCGCTGATTTTGTCAGTCTCGCGGAAGAGATAACCGTGTGTAATATGCGGGATATAGATGTTGCCATAAAGGAATTTGTTTTGAGTTCTCCACGAGCCGGGACCGTGTATCTCCTCGGTGATTTCAACGGGTGGCAAAAAAGCGAATATAGCCGGCTCGCTCAACTGGAGAACGGTAATTGGGCCGCGCATCTGCCTTTGAAAAAAGGGCGATATCGGTATAAGTATCTCGTTGACGATCAGTGGATCAAGGACCCTTCAAACCCAGTTGTAGAGCCGAATAGTTTTGGGACCGCGGATTCGGTCATCGTTGTCTGACATAAGGAGTGCGTTGTTTCCGCCGGGACAGAG
>CAZOMD010000041.1:17115-18533 GCA_964580895.1 uncultured Planctomycetia bacterium
ATTGTTAAATACAACCCGTGGTTTATTGTCTATTTAATAGGCCGGATGGAGGAAAATAAAAAGAAGGAGCTATTCATGTCGCAGCCGGTTGTGTACCCGAAAACGAAAGAAAATATTGTAGTACGTTATCCAAGCAATCCTATACTGACAAAAGAAGATGTTCCGGCCGCGGCTAAAGGTGTTTTTAATTCCGGATGCATAAGAACGCTGGACGGGCGTTATGTTATGCTTTGCCGTGTCGAAACGCCGTCGATGAAGCAACTTGTATGGCCGGCGGATTCGGATAACGGGATAAACTTTAAATTCAGGCCCGAACCGATAAGGATGCCTGACGACGAGGATTTTAGGGAATATACGACAGGGATGTATTATGACCCGAGAGTTACGGAGATAGAGGGTAAATATTATCTGGTGTTTGCCTGTCATAGCAAACATTCCTGCCGCTTGGGGCTTATGGAGTCTCCCGACATGAAAGAGTTCAAGTGGAGAGGGTTTATCTCGGAAACCGATAACCGTAACGGGGTTCTTTTCCCCGAGAAGATAAACGGGTTATATTGCAGGTTGGACCGGCCAAATACCGGTGACGGCTTGGGATATATATGGGTATCTTATTCTCCCGATCTTATTTTTTGGGGAAGATCAAAAGCGGTGGCTCTTACAATGGATGAATGGGGATGGAAAAAGAACGGGCCTGGAGCCGTGCCGATAAGGACCGAGAAGGGGTGGCTTGTTATATACCACGCCGTCAACGTCCAATGCGCGGCCCAATATGTTTATCATCTTGGTGTCATGCTGTTAGATCTCAAGGACCCGTCAAAGATAATAGCGAGGGCCAAGGCGCCGATACTTTCTCCGGTAATGAATTATGAACTCAATGGGCTTACATACGCGGTAGTTTTTACCTGCGGGGCTATCCCGGAAAAAGACGGTACGGTGAAGATATACTATGGAGGCGCGGATACTGTTCAGTGTCTTGCGACGGCGAGGATAGTTGACCTTGTCGACGCGTGTTTTAATAGATGATAGAGGTTTGGCGGCGATGCCGCTAAACCGGGATACCGTGGCCTAACGTTATGCCTGCATTTAATGTCACGCCGGGAAAAGAGAACGAGCTTAAGACCAGGATGTCTCGCTGGGGGATCCTGGAGAAGGATCTGACCGAGCGGTTTTTACGGTCCGGCGGGCCCGGCGGGCAGCATGTCAACAAAGTTTCTACCTGTGTCTATCTAAGACATAATCCAACCGGCCTTGAGGTCAAGTGTGGCCGTGAACGTTCGCAAAGTCTCAATCGTTTTCTTGCCAGAAGAATACTTGTAGAAAAGATAGAGGAAAGAGAGCTTGGCAGACTTTCCGAAAAAAGGAGAGAGATAGAGAAAATACGCCGGCAGAAAAGAAAAAGGTCTAAACGCGCGAAAGAG
>CAZOMD010000041.1:18543-18817 GCA_964580895.1 uncultured Planctomycetia bacterium
AATGCTTGCCGGGAAAAGGAAGAATGCCCAGAAAAAAGAGTTAAGACAGAGGGTTAGGCCCTCCGAAAACGGGGAGTGAAACGCGTGAAAAAATCCACTTTGGACCTGCATGACATCTTTAATAAGGGCAAGGAGATTGATAAGGCGCTCCGGGAGGCGATGATCCAGGCTAATGACGAAGGTATAAAAATGGTCGAGATCATACCCGGTAAGGGTTCGGGGCAATTGAAAAAACATGTGTTGAAATTTCTCGAGAGAAATAGGGATTTGTACA
>CAZOMD010000042.1:0-10112 GCA_964580895.1 uncultured Planctomycetia bacterium
ATCTCATCCATGAAAATTATGCATCCCTTTTGGCTCACTTTGACGGACCTCTTCGCCTGTTCGAAAAGGTCTCTTACCCTCGACGCCCCGACTCCCACGAACATCTCGACAAAATCCGATCCGGATATGCTGAAAAAAGGCACCTCAGCCTCTCCGGCCACAGCCTTAGCAAGGAGTGTCTTTCCTGTTCCCGGGGGACCCATTAAAAGAACCCCTTTCGGCATTTTTCCGCCGAGCCTCTGGAACCTTTTCGGATCTTTAAGAAATTCTATGACTTCCTTAAGCTCTTCCTTCGCCTCTTCTATCCCGGCCACATCGTTAAAAGTGATCTTCATGTTATCCTTTGTAGCCAGCTTCGCCCGAGATTTTCAGACAGAGAGCATCTTCCCGCCGCCTGACGTGGCTCCGCGATAAATGAAAAACCATAGAAAGAGGATAAAGATTATCATGGGCCCCAGCGAATAGAACAGGTTGGAGAAAAAGGTCTGCGGAGGCCTTACGTCAAAATCGGGGATATTGTCCCTCAAAAGCCTCAAGATATCCTGGTCTTCCGCGGGGATATTCACCGAGAAACTTCCCCCGTCAGAGAATTTCCCTATGATACGGTCCTCTATTTTAACGGCTGAAGTAATTATCCCGGTCTCCGTGTTTGTCGCTACGGTCTGATAAAACACCTTATACGTCATCTGATGTGAACTTTCCTCGAGAGAGGAAAAAACCCATTGGAAGATGAGAAATAGACCGGTTATCAACACTATCCATAAAAACCTGTCCTGGGGCATATTTTTATTTTTATTGCCTTTTGGGGGTTTTGTCGGACCCATTCCGCCCTTCATCCCGGGCTGCATCCTGCTGTTCTGCTTATCTTCCATTTATATTATCCTTTAAGGTTAAGATTAATAACATCCTCTCTGGCCGCGGTGCTATTGTAACATACCGTAAATATACGGTCAAACCGAATAAACCCTTGGACGCATCCCAAGCCTCAGGGCCGGAATATCCGTCCGGAGTGACTTTCAAGCGGTACAGAGAGTATCATGGCCCTTGAAAGCTCGATTACGGCGTCGCCGCAAGACATCTTCCACTTCCTCTTAGGATCGATGCTCCCCACCCGAAAAGAATATTTTATTGTCATCTCTGACTATTCTTACATTCCCGGGCAGATCCAGCGATTTTTCGCCACCGGACCTCAGAAAGCGGTCCATATCCATCCAATGCCTGTAACTCAGTTTTTTTATATCACCACCGGCCGCCCTGAAAAGTTCTTTTAAAAGCTCTTTCCTGAGTGTCCGGGGCTGAAGAACAATATCCTTCACGGAGATACCGGCACTTTCCTTCATTTTTTCCGCGAACACCGCCGAAAGCTCTTTTTTTGACTCGCTAAGAAATTCCACGTCCTCTCTCAATGTGTCGGCCAGGTTCACCAGAGCGCGTTTTATCTTAGGGTTTTCTTTCTCGAGAAAAGGCAGGACCACATTTCGAACCCTGTTGCGCACGAACCTCAAATCCCGGTTCGTGCTGTCCTCCACATATTTTATATTTTCTTTTTTAAGGAACGTGAGGATGTCTTTCCGGAGCGTCCTGATAAGAGGACGTACGAGACGGAGGTCCTCCTCCTGCCTTTGGGGCGGTATCCCCGCCATGCCCGAAAGAGACGACCCTAAGATCACGCGCATAAGCACGGTTTCGGCCTGGTCGTCCATAGTGTGGCCCATCGCTATAACGTTGCATCCGTGCTTTTTAGCGGCATCATAAAGGAACTTATAACGCGCTTCGCGAGCCTTCTCCTCGAGCGAAGCCTTTTTTCTCCCGGCGGTCTTCACGTCTATTTTGTCGCGCGCGCACTCTATCCCGAGTTTAGCGGCAAGCCCTTGCACAAAGACGCTGTCTTTGGCGGACTCTTTTCCCCTTAAACCGTGGTCGAGATGCGCTACGACGATATCTATGTCAAGACCGCGCCTTATCGCGAGAAGCGTCATGAGCATGCAAACGGAATCAGCGCCGCCGGACACAGCCGCGAGCACTTTGTCGCCATTATTCAACATGCCGTAATACTGCACGGTATCCTTAACCTGTTTAATAAAAGCGGAATATGTCAGGCCGCGCTTACCCATATCCGATGTCCTTTCTTATCTGGTTCTCTAGTTTAATAGTCTAAAGGTTTAAGTCAAAAAGTCTAAAGGTCGAAAAGTCTAAAAGTCGGCTAACCAGTGGACAGTAAATGGTGACCGGTGAATGGTTCCAAGCTCTGTCGCATTGTGTACCGTTAAAAAGTCTACAAGTCTAAAGGTCTAAAGTCGACTTTTTGACCTGTTGACTTTTCGACCTTTCGACTGTTAGGCCGGCCAACCGGTTAACTGGCAAACCGACTTCGTCCCACGTCCTACATCCCACGTCCCACGGTTACCTTCGTCCTTCGTTCTATGGAACTAACCAGCTAACTATCTTCGTCCTTCGCCCCTCGTCGCTCTAGCTTCCTGCGTTCCTCCGCTTCCAGCCCGTAGATACAACCGCAATAGTGCTGGCGCCATAAGTCCCATTCTTTCGCCAGTTCCATCGCTCTTTGAAATCCGCCTTTTACTTTAAAATCCGCCACATAAAAAGCGTCTCCGCCTATTTCCATCCCGATAGCGTTTATTTTTTTAGCGTCCTTATGCGGGCTTACCGAAAGTGTGGAAGCGAATATCCTGAATGTCCCCTTTTTTCGGAAAAACGCGTAGGTCTTTTCAAGACGCATCCTTATGCAGATATCACAGCGCCGGGCCCCCTCGGGTTCATACTCGAAGCCTTTTACGGCTTCGAACCATTTTTCCCGGTCATAAAGACCTTCGACCAGCTCGAAACCCAATTCTTTGGACACTTTTTGGGCGACTCCCAGCCGCCTTTTGTACTCATCTTCAGGGTGTATGTTTGGGTTATAAAAAAAACCCGTGATCTTGTACCCCTGGCACATTAGGCGTTCCGCCACCGCCGAGGCGCAAACCCCGCAGCATATGTGTAATAAAGCGTCCATAATCAGTAGTCCGAATATTAAATAAACTCTAAACCATAAACACATTCAAAAGTAAAAACGAAAAAGTCAAAAATACAAGTTAAAAGTCCAAATTCAGATACGAAGTCCGAAATTCGAAACAATGTTTTTAACAAACAATAATCGAGATATAATCACCCAAAAATACCCGATAACCAAGATACAATTCCCGGTTCTGGTTATTGCATTTTGGTTATTAGTCTTTCCTTTTGCCTTTTGACTTTTACTTTTACCTTTTTACTTTTGCCTTTTTACTTTTCATTGCTGTAGGCTCAAATAACCACTTGCATAAAGTCCTCGGCGACTTCAAATCCCGCGTACCCCTTGACCATTTCCCTTAACGCGCCGATGTCCTGATATCGCCGGCTAATGTGCGTAAGGATCGTCCGTTTCACGCCGGAACTCCGGACCATATCTACTATCGCCGGAAGGGAGGCATGCGCATATTCTTGTTCTTCTTCCGACTCGTTAAAATATGTGCAGTCCTGGATCAAAAGGTCCGCGTCCCTCGCCAGACCTTTCAGATTATCGCATATTTTAGTATCGCCGGAATAGACTATTTTTTTACCTTTCTTTTTTACGGACACTTCTTCAAGGCTTACCAACCTATCCCCTATTTTGACCTTCCCGTCCGATATCAACCTCCCATATATTTCTCCTTCGCCCGGAAGACCCAGCCTCAACGCTTTTTCTTTGTCTATACTCGATTTTTCTTCTTCCACCAGCGCGAACGCCACGGACGGCGCACTATGAAGCCCCGGGGTAGAATCGACATGGAACCTTTCTAAAGACAACAACCTTGTTATTTTACGGCCTTTTGACGGCGCCTCCCGCGGAACCACCCGGAATTTACCTATCGAATGGCTGAACGCGAGGGCTTTCCTCACATTCCTGGCTTCAGGGGCATATACCATAAGATCCCGCGTCCTACCTTCAAAAGCCATTGTATCCGCCAAGCCCGGAAGGCCGAAAGAATGATCTCCATGCCAATGCGATATGAAGATATGGTCTAATTTCATCAGGTTAAGACCGGCCTTCATTATCTGCCGCTGAGTCCCTTCCCCGCAATCAAAAAGAAACGAGACCTCATCTCCATCATCGTAACTCACATGACAAGCGGAATGGCCCCTGTTCTTGGTGGGCGCGCCCGCCGTAGTCCCCAAAATAGTTATGGTTATTTTTGACATGACATCATGTATAAATCCTAAACTCTAAACCTAAAAATCTAAATAAATTCAAAACACAAAATACAAAACTCAAACATGAGCATCGAAGTGTCCCCGGCAAATTCTTCACATGTTCCCTTACATTCCGAGCAAACCTCTTGGTTCTTTCGTCTAAATCGTATGGTTTTGGGTTTTGTGTTTGTGCCATTTGAGTTTATATGAACCTCCACCGCCTTACAGCGGTGGTATCATTCTTTTCGGGCCCCGCCCGAGCCACTTTGCGGCACCCTGCTCTCACCCCCACCCTCACAGGTGGGGAACTCCCGCGTGATTAGAGTTTAGTATTTTGTGTTTAGGGTTTGTCTTAAACTTCGCTTCTCCTGCTCTGACTCTGTGACTCTTTGAATCTCTGACTCTGAACCACCGAACCGGCCAACCGGTTAACTCTCTACGCGCTTCCGATTCACCTTCCACGCCCTCGCCACCTGTCGCAAACCTTCCTCCGTCCCGACACGCGGGGTATACCCCAATTTTTCACGCGCGCGCGATATATCATATACTCTGTCCTTCAAAACACCCTTGATCTTTTTTCTTGCTGGAGGTATAGCCATGGCCAGTTTCACGAGCCATCGCGGAATAACCGGGGGCTTACCCGCGCCAAGCTCATCATATAGTATCTCGAGAAATCTCCTCATTGTTATAGGATCTTTATCAGCAACCATAAACGTCCCCTCAAGGGCTTCTTCTTTCCAAAGCACAAGTTCCAATAGATCCGTGACATTCCCGATATATACAAGATTAAGCAGCGCGTCCATTTCTTCTATGTTAAGGACCGGAAAACGCCGTTTCCTCACTTTACTGAAGATATTGTCTAACGCGTGCGGTTCACCTTCACCATAGACCATGCAAGGCCGTATAACGGCGGCTCTGAGACCTTTTACACGGTAACCTATAACTATTTTCTCGGCTTCTATCTTCGATCGTCCATAGGCGTTACTCGCTTTATACGGCAGGTCCTCGACAAGCGGCACATTGTGGTTACCGCTGATAACGGACACGGAGCTGAGATATATGAACCTCCTTACCCCGTTTTCCAGGCACACCTCGCAGATATTGGATGTGCTTCTAGTATTTACCTCAAGGGCCGTTTTCTCGTCATTGTTCGAGACTATCGCGGCGGCGTGATATACAGCCTCCGGACGTATCTCTTTGAACACCCGTCGAAGTTCATCTATGTTCAGGATATCGGCTGTTATGATATTAACCCCCAGCTCTTTTAACGGCTTTATGTTACTGGTAGACCTTACAAGGCACGAGAGGTTGTGCCCTTTCTCCTTAAGGCGCTTAACAAGGTCCCTCCCGATAAAGCCGGTCGCTCCGGTAACAATGATGACCATTATCCCCTCTTACTTTCCAGGACCAGTTTGGTTATCAGGATATAAAGGCAAAGAATGAACGCCACGCTGTTCGCGTATATTATCGGAAGTTCTTTTATAAGCAATCCATATACAAGCCACATAAAAATACCGATACAAAGTATTACATACATGTACAGGGAGATATCCTTTGTCTCCCTGGTTTTCATTATCTTGATTATCTGCGGCACAAAACATACCGTCGTAAGCCCTCCGGCGATAAAACCCAAAATGTCCGTGAATGTTTGGTCCATGAATGCCTTTCTTATTACAGTTAAATAGTTTAATGGTTCAATGGTTTAATAGTTAAAAAGCATAGAACCTGCCTACCTTCGGTAGGTAAGCCGGCAGACATATGGTGTTCAGTCAAAAAGTCTAAAAGTCGGCTAACCAGTGTACCGTGAATGGTGAACGGCAAATGGTTCCAAGCTCCGTCGCATTGTGTGCCGTTTAAAAGTCTAAAGGTCTAAAGTCGACTTTTTGACCTGTTGACTTTTCAACCTTTCGACTGTTAGTCCGACCAACTGGCAAACCGGCAAACTGGCCAACAACAAACTACAAACAACAAATCTCAAGCTACATTCGTCATCCCACGTCCCACGGAACTTCTTGCTTCTCTCCCTAACTCTGACTCTGTGACTCTTTGAATCTCTGACTCTTTACGAACCGGCAAACCGGCTAACTGGTCAACCGACCAACTAACTATACGCTATCCCTGCCTACCCTGCCTGCCGGCAGGCGGCAGGCAGGCGCTATCCGCTGAACGCTATCGTTCTTTAAGCATCTTCTTTAACTTGGCTATCTGGTCTCGGTAAAGTATGGCCTTTTCGAACTGCAGGTTCCTGGCCGCGCTTTCCATATCTTCTTCCAGCTGAGCTATCACTTCGTGGATATCATACTTCTCCTCATCGGCGCTGAGTACGTCATGGACTATCTCTTTTGCCTTACGGTACGCCTCGATACCCTCGCTTACGGCTTTCTTTATCGAGACCGGAGTAATATTGTGCTCCTTATTGTACTCTGTCTGTTTCTTTCGTCTTGTTTCGGTGATGTCGATCACCTTTTTCATGGAACCGGTAATATTGTCCGCGTAAAGAATAACTTCGCCGTTCAAATGCCGCGCGGCCCTCCCGGCCACCTGGACAAGACTCGTCCAGCTTCTCAAAAAACCTTCTTTATCGGCGTCAAGAACGGCGACAAGCGATACTTCAGGCAGATCCAATCCTTCCCGCAAAAGATTGATCCCTACCAGGCAGTCGAATTTCCCCAGTCTTAGATCACGCAAGATCTCGATGCGGTCAAGCGCGTTTATCTCCGAATGAAGATATCTTACGCGCAGTTTCATTTCACCGAGGAAACGGGTAAGCTCCTCGGCCATACGTTTGGTGAGGGTCGTGACCAGCGTCCTTTCGTTCCTCCCGGCCCGTTTTTTCACTTCCTCGATAAGATCGTAGACCTGATTTCTGGTCGGCTTTACCGTTATCGTGGGATCGACCAGCCCCGTCGGTCTTATGACCTGCTCGGCCACGGTCCCGCTTATGGAGATCTCGTATTCACCCGGGGTGGCGGATACAAAAAGCACCTGTTTCGCCGCCTCAATGAACTCGTCGAACTTGAGCGGCCGGTTATCAAGGGCCGAAGGGAGCCGGAAGCCGTATTCCACCAGGGTCTTCTTCCTCGCCTGGTCACCGTTATACATCGCGTGGAGCTGCGGCATAGTCACGTGCGATTCGTCTATTATAACGAGAAAATCGCCGCCAAAATAGTCAAGAAGACACCAGGGCCTGGAGCCCGGGGCCCTGCCCGAAATGTGCCTGGAATAATTCTCTATCCCGTTGCAATATCCAAGTTCTTTCAGCATATCCAGATCATACCTGGTCCGGGATTCCAGTCTCTGGGCTTCGAGTATCTTTCCCGCGGCGGAAAGTTCTTTTAAACGTTCGCTGAGCTCTTCGGATATCGATCCAACCGCTTTTTTTATTTTGTCTTCCGTAGTCACAAAGTGTTTCGCGGGATATATGACCACTTTTTCAAATTCGTTCAGGATATCCCCGCTTATCGGATCTATCTCCGATATCCTCGTGACCTCATCGCCGAAAAGTTCAACCCTTACGGCCGTCTGCCTGTAGGCCGGGTATATCTCCACGATATCGCCGCGGACACGGAATTTTCCTCTATCAAGGTCGTAATTATTACGTTCATACTGGATGTCGACCAATTTTTTTAAAAGATCATCCCTCGACATCCTCGCCGAGCGGGAAATATCGACCAGCATGCTCGAATAATCCTCGGGAGAACCCAGTCCGTATATACATGATACGCTGGCCACTATGATAACGTCTTTTCTGGAAAAAAGCGAACTCGTCGCTGAAAGCCTGAGGCGGTCGATATCCTCGTTTATGGAAGCGTCTTTCTCTATGTAGAGGTCTGTCTGCGGCACGTACGCTTCCGGCTGATAATAGTCATAATAACTTACAAAATACTCAACCGCGTTCTTGGAGAAAAAAGACCTGAATTCCGAATAAAGCTGCGCGGCAAGCGTTTTATTGTGCGAGATCACCAGGATAGGTTTATTGATCTTCTCTATAATGCTTGCCACGGTAAATGTCTTGCCGCTGCCGGTAACACCGAGAAGCGTCTGGAAACGGTTCCCTCTTGTGATAGATCCCGTGATGTTTTTTATGGCTTCGGCCTGGTCCCCGGCCGGTCTAAAATCAGTGATAAGCTTGAAATTATTCATAAAAACCGCAAGGAATAATCGATGGTCCGGGTTGCCACACTTTTAGCGAAAAATTATCTCGAGGCTGAAATCTACGGGCTTAATGGAGCTGGTCAAAGCTCCCACTGAAATGATATCTACCCCGGTCTCGGCGTATTCCCTGATATTCAACATATTTATCCCGCCTGAAACTTCAAAGAGCACGGTATTCTCGAGACCTTTTTCCTTTCGTATCGCCACGGCCTCTTTCACCGTTCCCGGCCGCATATTATCCAGCATTATAACATCCGGTTTCTCTTCCAGGGCGCCAGCGCATTCAGTCAGGTTTTCAACTTCTATCTCCACCTTCACATTCTTCTGGACCGCGCCTCGCGCCCTCTTAACGGCCTCGCTCGCGACAAGACCGCTATCGGCCGTGCCTATCTGCATCCCGAGCGCCCGTAAGTGATTATCCTTTATCAGGACCATGTCCCATAGCCCTTTTCTGTGATTATATCCGCCGCCCATGGTAACGGCGTACTTTTCCAGATACCGGTGAAGCGGTATGGTCTTCCGGGTATCATATATCTTCACATCCGTCCCTCTGACAGCTTCGACCATCTCAGACGTCCTCGTCGCGACCCCGCTCAAGAACCCCAGAAAGTTGAGAGCCGTCCTTTCCGCCTTCAGGATAGAATGCGCGTCCCCTTCCGTAAAAGCTATCTCTTGTCCCGCTTCTATTCTATCCCCGTCTTTTACCTGGGGCCTGAATTTCAGGCTGCAATCGACCGCGGCGAACACCCTCTCTATTATCTGCATGCCGCAGACCACTCCTTTTTCCCTCGCCACAATAACTCCATCCGCGACGAGGAACCTGTTGAGGATAGCCTCGGAAGTTATGTCCCCCGTCCATATATCTTCTTTAAGGGCGAAACGTATTATGGCATCTACCCTTTTCTTATCAAGATTATTCACATTCCACCGATCCGTTCCATAAAGCCCTCTTCATGCCCCTACGAGCTCCCTTAATTTGCTGACCTCTTTATCCGTAAGCCGTCTGTATCTGCCGGGAGCCAGCTTCCCAAGCGGGATACCCGCGTACCGCGTCCTTTCCAGCTCCATCACCCGTGAACCGACGCTTTGGAACATAAGCCGTATCTGTCTTTTACGGCCCTCATGCAAAAATACTTTATATTCCGCGCCTTTTCCGCGAAATTTTACAGGACTTATCCGGCAGGGCGCGGTAAGCCTCCCGTCTATCTCTATGCCTTTCTCGAGCCCGCACAAGATATATTTTTCAAGGGGCGGCTCTGCGAAAACCTTGTATTCTTTCTCCACGCCGAAACTGGGATGAGCGAGCCTATGCGCCAGGCCTCCGTCGTTGGTCATGATCACCAGCCCGGTTGTATCCTTGTCCAAACGCCCGACGGGATAAAGCCGGATACCTTCTTTTTCGAAAAAATCCGTTATTTTCTTACGGTCGTGAGTGTCTTTTGCCGTTGATATCACGTCCTTCGGCTTATTGAACATGAAATAAGCCGTCTCCTCGCGTTTAGCCAAAGGTTTGCCGTCGACCGATATCTCGTCTTTCTCTGGATCTACCCTTAACCCTTTTTCATATACGAGCCGGCCGTTCACCTTTACTCTGCCGGATTCTATTACTTCAGCGGAACTTCTTCTTGAAGCTATAACGCGGTAGTTCCACCAATTTTAATTTTGTTTTTTGATCTACCATAGTCTGGAGCATATGAGCCGTTTCAAGTCGGGCCCTTCCATCTGAACCAGTACGTAGTATGTCGCCC
>CAZOMD010000042.1:10122-18157 GCA_964580895.1 uncultured Planctomycetia bacterium
ACTGTTTGCAATCGTTTTCCCATTGGAAACTCCACATAACCAATATCTTCACGAACGGCAAGACGCAAACGAGCGCTTTGCCGTTCGCAGGTTTATCCATGTCCGCTATTCTAAGCCTCAAACATTTAAATTGATATCGTTATTCCAGAGATCTGAGATTTTCTTTAAGGTTCATTATGTCTTCGGCAAATTTTATCTTCTTCGCCCTCTCTTTTTCTATCACTTCCACCGGCGCTTTTTTTACAAAACTCTCGTTCGAAAGCTTCTTGTCTATCCCGGCCAGGTAGCTCTCCATCTCATTTATCTTTTTGCTTATCCTCGTTTTCTCCTTGGCGATATCTATCGTTCCGCCAAGCGGGATGAATATCCTCGTCTTCGCGGCCAAAAGAGCGACTGATTGTTCCGGCCGAGCTAACCCTTTCTCGACAGCTTTGACGCCGCATTTCGCCAGCCTCTCGACAAGCGGCTTGTTACCCTCGATGAGATCCTTCCCCTCATCGTTCCCGGGGTCACAGAACGCCTCCAGTTGAGAAGAATGCCCGATATTCCAGAAAGCCCTGACGTTGCGCACCGCTGTAATAATAGTTATAAGTTTTTCCATATCGAGGCACGCCTTCTGATCGGAGATACCTTCTTGGGGGACAGGCCATCCGGCGGTCATAATCCATTTATCTTTGTTCCCGGACAGGTTCTGCCATATCTCCTCGGTAATATAAGGCATGATCGGATGCAGTAATTTTAACATATCGCGTAAGACAACGATAAGAACGGCTTGCGCGGTATCTTTGTTTTCCGCGAATTTAGTTATCTCCAGATACCAGTCGCAATATTTATGCCATATAAAGTCATACAAGACTCCGGCGGCGTCATTGAACCTGTAGGATTCCAGATTAGCCGTAACTTTTTCTATGGTTTCATTAAGGCGCGTCAGGATCCATTTATCGGCAAGGGTGAGATCGTCTTTGTCGTACCCTTTTACGAACGCTTCCTCCCCGACACTCAAAAGGACGTACCTGGACGCGTTCCATATCTTATTCGCGAAATTGCGTCCTAACTCGAACTTGTCTTTAGACAAGAAAACATCCTGCCCCTGCGCCGTTATGGAAATTATGCTGAAACGCAGGGCGTCGCTGCCGACTTCTTTGATCACATCGAGCGGATCGATAACATTGCCCAGAGACTTCGACATCTTGGTCCCCGTCGCGTCCCTGACCGTGCCGTGGATGTACACGTCCTTGAACGGGATATCACCGCAGAACTTGAGCCCGGCCATTATCATCCGCGCCACCCAGAAAAATATTATTTCCTGCGCCGTTACGAGCGCGTTCGTCGGGTAAAAACGATCAAGGGTCTTGGTTTTTTCGGGCCATCCCATCGTGGAGAAAGGCCAGAGCCACGAGCTAAACCACGTATCAAGAACATCCGGGTCCTGTTCCAGGTTATCCCCGCCGCAAGAAGGGCATCTCGCGGGTTTTTCTCCGCCGACAAATATCCCTTTCTTCCCGGCACGATCGATTTCAACTTCTCTGACATCGCCGCACTTCAGGCAATCTTTGCAATACCACACCGGCACCCGATGCCCCCACCATATCTGACGTGATATACACCAATCTCTTATGTTCTCCATCCAGTTCAGATAAACCTTTGTCCAGCGTTCCGGATAGAACCTTATCTTTTCCTCCCTTACCACCCTTATCGCTTCTTGGGCGAGAGGCTTCATCCTTACGAACCACTGTTTTGAAAGCCTCGGCTCAACGACCGTATGGCACCGGTAACAATGGCCGACGGCATGAACGTGCTTTTCGGCCTTTACGAAAAGTTTCCTCTGTTTAAGTTCTTCGATCACGGCCTCGCGGCATTCGAACCTATCCATCCCCTCGTAATCCCCGCCTATGGAATTGATCGTGCCGTCGGGATTCATGGCGTTTATCCTCGAAAGACCGTGTTTATTACCAAGCTCGAAATCGACCGGGTCGTGGGCCGGGGTCACCTTGAGAGCCCCTGTCCCGAACGCGGGATCCACCGTATCGTCGAAAATGACCTTCAGTTCCCTTTTAAGTATGGGAAGGATTAATTTCTTCCCCTCCAGGAAGGAATAACGCGCGTCCTTAGGATTTACCGCCACCGCGACATCTCCCAGCATTGTCTCGGGACGGGTCGTCGCGACCACGATATAATCCTCGTTCTCCTTCCCGAGTCTTTCCCTGCCGTAAACCGGGTATTTCACGTAATAGAGCGTCCCCTCCACTTCCCGATGTTCGGCTTCCTCGTCGCTCAGAGCGGTAGTACACCTAGGGCACCAGTTTATTATGTAATCACCTTTATATAAAAGACCGTCCTGATATAATTTTACAAAAACTTCCTTTACCGCGTCAGAAAGCCCTTCGTCCATCGTAAAACGCGTCCTATCCCAGTCACAGGAACATCCCATCCTTTTAAGCTGCCGGATGATCGTGCCTCCGTATTCTTCCCTCCACTTCCATACTTTCTCAAGAAATTTTTCGCGGCCTATCTCCGCGCGCTTAAGACCCTGTTTCGCGAGCTCCCTCTCCACGACGTTCTGAGTGGCGATCCCGGCATGATCGGTCCCGGGCATCCACAACGCCTCGAAGCCCTGCATACGTTTCCATCTTATTAATATGTCCTGGATGGTATTGTTAAGCGCGTGGCCCATGTGTAATACGCCGGTAATGTTCGGCGGAGGGATAACTATCGAATACTCGGCGCGCTTCGAGTTCTCATCGGCGTGAAAAAGGTTCGCTCCGATCCATGAACTGTATATCTTCTCCTCGTTAGCCTGGGGATCGTACTTGGTAGAGAGTTCCTTCATTTTGATCTTCTCTGGTCTTTAAGGAATTTATACTCGATGGAATCGACTAACGCGATCCAGCTGGCTTCGATTATGTTTTCGGAAACACCCACCGTCCACCAGGACTCGCGTTTATCCTGAGATTGTATAAGGACGCGCACCTTAGCGGCGGTCCCGGCCTTTTCGTCAAGTACCCTTACCCTGAAATCAGAAAGGTGCATCTCCTCCAGCGTGGGATAAAAATCCACCAGCGCTTTCCGCAGCGCAGAGTCAAGCGCGTGCACGGGACCATCGCCGAGCGAGACCGTATGGAGCAGTTTACCGTTTATGTTGAGTTTCACCGTAGCCTCCGAAACGATCGGCCCGTCTCCCCGTTTTTCCACGATAACTCTGAAATCTATCATCTCAAAATTTTTCTTGAATATCTCGGACGCCCGGCGCATAAGAAGGAATAACGAGGCTTCCGCCAGTTCGAACTGGTATCCTTCTTTTTCCATGTCCTGCACGGATGAAAGTATCTTCTTGGCCTTCTCCGGAGCTTCGTTCATCGCGAGGCCCATCTCCCCGGCCTTGTCGACTATACTTGACCTCCCCGAAAGTTCCGATATCAGCATCCTTCGCTTGTTCCCTACCTTTACCGGATCCATATGCTCATAAGAACGGCTGTTCTTAAGGATAGCGTTCACATGGACACCCGCCTTGTGGGCGAAAGCGCTTTTGCCGACATAAGGCTGGTTATCCTGCTGTTTTATGTTCGATATCTCGGAGATATAGCGCGACGCCTCCGTAAGTTCTTTGAACCCAAAAGGCGTGAGGCAATCATATCCCAGTTTAAACTTTAGTGCTGGCATGATCGACACAAGATTAGCGTTCCCGCACCGTTCCCCATATCCGTTAAACGTGCCTTGCACGTGCACGCACCCCGCCTGTACAGCCGCGACTGAATTGGCGACGGCCATCTCCCCGTCATTATGCACATGTATCCCCAACGGGGCTTTAACGCGCGCGGCGACTTCCTCTACTACCTCGAATATCCGGCTGGTAAGACTCCCCCCGTTTGTGTCGCACAATACGATTGTCCCGGCTCCACCGTTCAGAGCGGCCTTTAACGTATCCACCGCGTAAGACGGGTTTTCCTCAAATCCGTCGAAAAAGTGCTCAGCGTCGAATACGACCTTTTTCCCTTTCTTCACAAGATATTTTACGGAAGACTCAATCATCTTGAGGTTCTCAGCAAAACTCGTCCTTAGCACTTCTTTCACATGGAGATCCCAACTTTTCCCAAAGATGGTCAGATAGGACGTCTCGGCTCTCAGAAGACCTTTTATGACCGGGTCCGAGGCCGCTTCAGAATCGGCCCTGCGGGTACTGCCGAAGGCCGTTAGCTTGGACGTTTTCAACTTGAGCTCCTTGGCCGCTTTCCTGAAGAACTCATCATCCTTGGGATTCGACCCGGGCCAGCCGCCTTCGATAAAATCTATCCCGAGTTCGTCAAGTTTAGCCGCCACCCTCATTTTGTCGTTGACCGAGAATGAAATACCTTCGGACTGGGCTCCGTCTCGCAACGTTGTGTCATAAATCCAAATCTTTTTCATGTTGACCTCTTTTACTTATAAGCTACTCTTCGAAAAATTTTCAGCTTATCTTACCCTTCGCCGTTTTCCCGAGTTCGAACGCGTCATGGATCGCCCTTACGGCACTGTCCGCGTATTTGGACCTTACATCGCAAGATATCTTTATCTCGCTGGTCGAGATCATCTCGATATTTATTTTTTCCCGCGCCAGGGCCCTGAACATCTTGGCGGCAACACCCGAATGGCTCCTCATCCCGATACCCACTACCGATATTTTCGCGATATCCTTGTCGTACCGAACCCCTTGAGCCCCTATCTTGCGGATCACGTTCTTCACCACACTCTGGGTCTTTGTAAGTTCCTTTTTCTCGACCGTAAACGAGATATCGGTGGATTTGGTGCGGGATATGTTCTGGATTATCATATCAACATTGATATTCGCCTCGGCCAATTGCTCAAATATCTTACTTGCCTCTCCCGGCCTGTCGGGGACATCGCAGATAGTAACCTTGGCCTCATCCTTATTTACTGTTACCCCACGAACAAGGACATCTTCCATTTCCTTAACCTCCTTGGTTATTAAAGTGCCTGTCCTAGATGAAAAACTTGACCGGATGTGCATCGGGACACCGTACTTACCGGCGACTTCCATGCTTCTTGCCTGCATGACCTGCGCCCCCAGTGACGCCATCTCCAACATCTCCTCATAGCTTAGGCTTTCGAGCTTTCTGGCATTCCGGACCTTTCTCGGATCCGCGGTAAAAACACCTTCCACATCCGTATAGATTTCGCACATCTCGGCGTCGAGGACCTTAGCCAACGCTACGGCGGTCATATCAGACCCTCCCCGCCCGAGCGTGGTGATCTCCTGGTCCGGATTGACACCCTGGAAACCAGCGACTATCACTATCTTCCCTTTCGCGAGGTGCTTCTTTATCCTGTCCGTCGACACATCGAGGATCTTCGCTTTAGTGTGGGTCGAATCAGTTATTATCCCGACTTGGGCGCCTGTAAAAGAAATAGCTTCCTGTTTAAGCTCATGCAAGGCCATGGCAAGAAGCGCCACCGAGACCTGTTCCCCCGTCGCCATTAGCATATCAAGTTCTCTCTCCGGAGGGTTGGAGCTTATCGCGCCCGCTAGGGTCAACAGATCGTCCGTTGTATCCCCAAGAGCGGATACCACCACTACCAGATCGTAACCTTTCTTCTTACTCGCTACTATCCTCTTCGCCACTCCTTTTATCCTGTCCGGGTTCGCGACACTCGACCCGCCATATTTCTGTACAAGTATTTTCTTCATCCCGCTTCTCTCCCAATCCATCTTTATCACTTATCAGTTTTATTTTTATCCTCGAAAAGGTACCCCAAAAGCTCATACCCGTCTTTTATCTTCATGCTCCCGGCCCGTGCCGACCTCTCCGTAAACACCGTAACTTCATCGGGAGAGATCCCTTCCTCGGCAAGAGGGAACGGGACAGGATCAGCCGTATGGGTCCTTCTTGAGACCGGCGTAGGATGATCCGGAAGTATCAGTATCCTGTATTTGCATTTATCGGAAAGCTCGTTCATTATCCTTCCCGTGATCTTCGAATCGAAGTTCTCTATTGCCTTTATCTTCTGCACGATATCCCCGTTATGACCGGCTTCATCAGGGGCTTCGACATGTATAAAGACAAAATCATTTCTTTCGAGCAGGTCAAGCGCGGCTTCGGCTTTACCGCTGTAATTAGTGTCATAATAGCCGGTAGCGCCTTTGACTTCCGCCACTTCAAGCCCGATAACACGCCCCGTCCCCTTGATAAGATCCACCGCCGAAATAATCCCGCCCGTCTTACCGTACGCGTCCTTGAATAACGGCATATCTGGCTTCCTGCCCTGTCCCCATGTCCATATCATATTAGCGGGGTTCTGTCCCAGATCTATACGCACCTTGTTCACGTCATGTTCCTCGAGTAATTTCCTCGACTTGGCCATTATATCGACGAGTTCCTTATTCCGCGGCATATGCCTTGAGATCGACTGATCAAGTATGTCATGCGGGGGAAAACACCTGACCTCCGCCAGGTGATCGGCTTCTTCCCGGGAATCACAGTGGATCACAAGAAGGTTACGATAGCTTGTCCCCGGATAAAAACTATACCGCTTACTCCCGATCTGTTTCTGGAGCGTCTTAGCTATGATCGCCGATTCGGCCGTGGTTATGTGCCCGGCGCTATAATCCACAAGATTATCCTCGGCGTACGTGATAGTGTTAAAACGGAACGCGACATCATTTTCAGCAAGTTCCACATTAAGATTGGCCGCTTCTAAGGGCCCCCTGCCGCAATAATATTTTCTCGGATCATATCCCAGGATCGAAAGATTCGCGACATCACTCGCCGGCGTCATCCCTTTAGGTATATTACAGACAGTGCCGACTATCCCCCTTCTGGCGATTATATTCATATTCGGGGCATTAGCAACTTCCATGCAAGTCCGGCCGTCAAGCTCTTCCAGCGGCAGATCCGCCATCCCATCCGGTACGAGAACTATGTACTTCATATTGTCTCCGTTCACCGCTTTTACAAACCTCTAACTACAGACCTGCTACGCGCAGAACTTCTTCCAGCTTTGGACCGACAACTTCGGGCTGTTCAACGCACTTTATCGCCCTGTCGGGGTCTTTCAGCCCGTGCCCCGTCAACACACAGACTATGTCCCTCACATTAGCGCCCGGCCCCTGTTTTGGAAAATACCCTTCCCTGGCCTTTTTAAGTATTCCGGCTACACTCGCGGCGGATGCCGGCTCGGCAAAAACGCCCACGGTATCAGCCAATAGTTTATACGCGTCGATGATCTCATCGTCAGTTACCTTGTCGATTAACCCGCCGGATTCATCTCTCGCTTCTTCAGCCTGCTTCCAGCTCGCCGGGTTCCCGATCTTGATCGCCGTAGCCAGGGTCTTTGGATCTTTTATGATACGCTTCTCGACGATAGGCGCCGCGCCGGAAGCCTGAAATCCAAGCATTACAGGCAAACTGCCGGATTTCCCGGCCTTTCTATATTCTTTGTACCCCTTCCAATAAGCCGTTATATTCCCCGCGTTACCTACGGGGAGCGCGTGATATTCCGGGGCATGCCCGAGGGTATCACATACCTCAAAAGCCCCGGTCTTCTGCCCCTCTATACGATACGGATTAATGGAGTTTACCAGCGTTACCGGATATTTATCAGTAAGTTCCTTCACAAGCATAAGCGCGTCGTCAAAATTACCTTTTATGGCTATTACCTTGGCCCCATGTATAAGCGCCTGCGCGAGTTTTCCCAAAGCTATGGCGCCTTCGGGCAGAACAACGATACATTTTATCCCGGCCCTCGCGGCGTACGCCGCCGCCGAAGCCGATGTATTGCCGGTCGAGGCGCACGCTACCGCGCCGGACCCCTCCTCAACGGCTTTTGATATGGCAAGCGTCATCCCTCTATCCTTAAAGCTGCCTGTGGGATTAAGGCCTTCGAACTTAAGCCACACGTTATAGCCTCTGCCGATCCTTTCAGCTATACTTTCAGCTTTTATAAGCGGGGTGTTCCCCTCGTTCAAACTTACAACAGGTGTTTTTTCGCTCACAGGAAGATATTTCTTATAATGTTCTATTACACCCATACGGTTATCGTG
>CAZOMD010000043.1:0-17999 GCA_964580895.1 uncultured Planctomycetia bacterium
ATGGAGAGTAAAGACCCTCTTAAATTCAAGGGCCCCAGCGATTATCCCACGAAGATAAAGAAAGATCAGAAAGCTACCGGGCTTAAAGAAGCCGCGATCGTCGGGGAAGGGCTTATCGACTCGATGAGGGTCGCGATAGGGGCTACGGATTCACGTTTTATCATGGGGTCTATGGGATCGGTTGTCGGAGAAAAAATAACCCGTATCATAGAGTTAGCCGATCATGAGAAGATGCCTCTTATAATAGTTTCCGGGTCAGGCGGCGGCGCGAGGATGTACGAGGGTATGCTTTCTTTGATGCAAATGGCGAAAACCAGCGCCGCGCTTGAGCGCTTAAATAGTAACGGAGGTCTTTTTATCTCGCTTCTTACGAATCCGACAATGGCGGGTGTAATGGCGAGTTTCGCTTCCCTTGGGGATGTTATCATGGCTGAACCCAGGGCCCTTATAGGTTTTACGGGACCCCGGGTAATAGAACAAACCATTAAACAGGAACTTCCACAAGGGTTCCAAAGCTCCGAATTCCTTCTGGAGCATGGTCTTATCGACATGATCGTGCACCGGCGGGATATAAAAAGTACCATTGTGAAGCTTATCCGGTATTTTTACGCGAAAGGCTAGGTTTTAGAACCGGGAGATAGTTCGCCTGTTCGGTTGCGAAGAGTCAAAGAGTCGGGGAAAAGAAGCAAAAAACAAGAAGTAGAGATTCAAAAAGTTCCGTGGGACGAAGGAAAGTAAAAAGTCAAAAGTAAAAAGGTAAAACCAAAAGTTAAAACTAAAAAGGCACCAGAGCGAGAAGGAAGGAGTTAGAGGCAAGAAGGGGAAAAGGCTTATAGCTCGTGGCTCATTAGCTTATCGGGGGTGATGTGCAAGTCCGACACGCAAAGAGCAAAAAAAGTTTTGACTTTTAACTTGTGCTTTTTACTTTTCCATTTTTACTTTTGCGTTGACTGGTTTTTGATATTTGGTTACCATTTTATACTACGCGGCCTAAAACCGCGCTCTTCAGGGCGCGGATAAGTGGTGGCCGCTTGAGTATTCCGCCCAGGGAAAAGCTGGCTTTAGCCAGGGTGGGGCTTCATAGTGTGTATAGATGTAAAATTTTCACATATCCGAAAACCAAGGCGGTAACATGGCCCAGGTAAGTTTGAGGGATGTAGTAAAGGTTTTTTCGGGAGACGTGATAGCGGTCAACAAGGTGAGTTTCGGCGTGGAGAACAAGGAATTCATTGTTCTTGTCGGCCCTTCCGGATGCGGCAAATCTACCACCTTAAGGTTGATAGCCGGCCTTGAGACGGCATCGGAGGGGGATATCTTTATAGGGGACCGCAGGGTGAATAATATCCCTCCGAAAGACAGGGATATCGCGATGGTCTTTCAAAATTACGCGCTTTATCCGCACATGTCGGTTTATGAGAACATGGCTTTTGGGCTTCGTCTGAAGAAATATCCAGAGACCGAGATAGATGCCAGGGTCAAAGAGGCTGCCGGTATCCTTGGTCTGGAGAACCTGCTTGAAAGAAAGCCCAGAGAGCTTTCCGGAGGGCAAAGGCAGAGAGTGGCGGTAGGAAGGGCTATTGTCCGGAAGCCCAGGGTATTTCTTTTCGACGAGCCGTTAAGCAATCTCGACGCGAAACTCCGGGTCCAAATGAGGACCGAGCTTCACAGGCTCCACATAAGATTGCAATCGACGATGATCTATGTCACGCATGATCAGACCGAGGCGATGACGCTGGGCGACAGGATAGTGGTCATGAAAGACGGTTTGATCCAGCAGATCGATACCCCCACGAATGTTTATAACCTGCCCGTGAACAAGTTTGTCGCGGGTTTTATAGGCGCACCGCCCATGAATTTTCTTGAGGGAAGGATCATCAAAAAGGACGGGCGCCTTTATTTTGATGAAGGGAATTTCCGCATTAAGATAGTTGAGAACATGTACGATGTTCTTGAGGATTACATAGACGAACGCATAGTCATGGGCATCAGGAGCGAGGACATATATAATAAGCTTTTTGTTTCCGAGGCCCCGCCCGAAAATATAATTACCATGACATGCGAGGTCGTAGAGCATCTTGGCTCGGAGGTCTATATACACCTTAACACCGGTAAACATGTAGTGGTCGCTAAGGTTTCCGGCGATGCCAATCCTCAGATCAACCATGACATGGATGTTATCTTCGATATGAGCAAGGTGCATTTTTTTGACAAAAGCAGCGAAAAAACTGTTGCGTAATCCCTGTGCCCGGATCAGCGTTATAACCCTGTGCCAGTCAGTCTTAGGCGGACGGCGCAGCTTTGAAAAATCCAATATTTTACCCGGTTCCGGGGGTAGAGAATGTACGCTGTGGCGGAATGGGGTTTAGTTATGACTCCTTTTATTAAGAGAAATCTTCTCACATCACTGTCGGTTTTCCTTTTTTTCTCCCTGCTTTACCTGCTCAACAGGGTCGTCCCCGTGCTAAATAGCGAAGTCCAGCATTTGGAATTCATTCCGCTCAGCATAATGATAATGATAGGTCTGGTAATAATGCTTTTCTGGGGGCTTGCCGGGGTTTTTTGCGGGCTTATATCTTTTCTCACGGCCATGGTATTTTTATACAGGCCTCTTACGGATCTCAATCCGTTGTATTACAACGTGCTTATACTCGCGTATTTTATAAGCAGTTTTATAGGGTATCACACTTATAGAAAAATAAACGTATCCATCCAGGAGTACACTGTCAACAAAGAAAAGATAACCGAGGATATAAACCTCATCAGAAACCATCTGAAAAGCAGAGAGAACGAAGTGGCGGCAATGGGCAAAAAGATCGAAGACCTTCTCCAGCTTAAGACCATAGCCGATAAGCTCGGTCTGTCCCTTTCGGAGGAGGAGATACTGCAGATAGTCTCGCAAAGTACTTTCAATATTTTCGGCGGGGATAACAGGGTCCTTCTTTTCGTCTCGGATGACGGTGATAATGACCTCAATCTGGTCCGCACGGTGAAGCCCAAAGACAGGAAACAGTTCGACAAAAAGAGAGGCGGGATATTCGACAGATGGGCCGCTAAAAATATGCAGGGGCTATTGGTTAAAAATGTACGGAATGATTTCCGTTTCTCGCTGGACGAAGAAGAAGCTCAGGATGACGCTGTTTCCGTGATCGTAAAACCGGCGATGATAGGGGACAGGCACAGATGTGTTCTCAGGGTCGATTCTCCCAGAGAAGCGGCCTTTTCCCAGCATGAGCTCCGGATAATCGATATCATAGGTGATTTCACGGCGATAGCGTCCGAGAACGCCCGTCTGTATAGAAAAACCGAAGAACTCGCTATAAAGGACAGCCTTACCGGTCTTTACGTCCACAGGTATTTCATGGAGCGCCTGGAAGGGGAGATAAAACGGGGTCTTCACAGCGACACTTCTTTCGCGTTTTTTATGATCGATATAGATAATTTCAAGGACTTTAACGACAAGAACGGCCATATAGCCGGGGACGCTATTCTTATGAATATCGGTGAGATACTGAACTCGAAGGTTTCCGCGGGAGACACGGTAGCACGATATGGCGGGGAGGAATTCGCTCTTCTTGCCCTTAACTGTAACAAGAAAAAGGCCATAGAACTGGGTAATCGGATACGTACCGAGATACAAGAGAGCAAGATCACCATACGCAGGAACAAATGTTCGGTCACAGTGTCGATAGGGATAGCTGTTTTCCCCGAAGACGCCAAGTTAAAAGAGGATATTATTTGGGAAGCCGACAGATGTCTTTATAAAGCCAAGTTAAAAGGCAAGAATAAGGTCGAAGCATGCTCAAAATGAGATCAATCTTGTTTATCGCGGTGAATTTTTCGTTGCTTTCTCTAAGCTGGGTGTTTAACCGGAACCAGAGCGGGGATGAGTACCTGGTCGTTTTTATCGTTATCCTTCTATTTATACTCGCGCCGTTCAATATAGGTTTTTCCGCTACGACCGTTATGATAGCGGTCAATTTTATATTTTTTATATTCTACCGCTTTACCGGTGTTCTTAATTCCATCGATATTGTTGTTCTTATGGCGCTGTTATTGTCGGTGGTGGCAAGCGGATATCTTCTTAAGGATCTGCAAGATTCGTTCAAAGAATATCAGGGGAAAGATATCCGTTCAAAACAGGAAAAATATGACCGCTCGGTCGGTTCTCTTGAAGATGTCGACCGGAGAGGGAAAAAGGTTGAGAAGGAACTTAACCGTATGTCCCGTTTATACGAAGTTAACAAAAAACTGGCTCCCGCTTTGAGGTTCCAGGAGCTGTTTGTTTCTTTGTTCGATTTTCTTGAAGAGAATATTGAGTTTAATACGGTACATCTTTTAACCTTCAACGAAGGCGAGTTTTCGAAGGGTATCTCCCGCAACAAAGGGGAGAGAGAGAACTTTAGCGACAAAGAGGCCGACTATGGGGTAATGATGGAAAATGTCGTACGGCAGGAATATAAGTCGTTCTTTGTCGAGCGGCACGAGTTCCCGGCTCTTTTTAACTCGCTTAAGACGAAGTCCGATACGTTCATGGCCTTTCCGCTTCTGGTCGGGAAGACTATCTATGCCGTACTCGCTATAGAAGGGGCAACCAGGACGGGTTATTCACGGTTCAGGATACTTATACCCCAGATAGCTTTGGAATTTAAAAAAGTCGAGTTATACGAAAAGATACAGGAGCTTTCGATCATTGACGGGCTGACAGGGGTGTATCTTAGGCGGTACATGATGGACAGGCTGGAGGAGGAAGTGGAACGTGCCGGTCGTCTCGGACTTATTTTTTCGATAGCTATGATAGACATAGACTACTTCAAGAAGTGCAACGATAAATACGGGCATCTGGTCGGTGATGCCGTACTTAAGGAAATAGCCAGAAGGCTTAAAAAATCAGTGCGTGAAGTTGATATGGTCGGACGGTATGGCGGCGAGGAATTCTGCATTATATTTCCCGATACGGGGAAAGAGCTCGCTATGGTTGTCGCGGAAAGGTTGCGAACAGCGGTGAATTCCGACAAAATAAAGGTCTTTGACGAAGCGATGAAACTGACGATAAGTTCAGGGGTGGCGACCTATCCGAACGATGGGACTAGCATGAATTTTCTTATAGATAAAGCTGACGCGGCCCTTTATATGGCGAAACGGAAAGGCCGGGATACTGTGTGCAAGGCCTGATATGCGTGAAAAGATTGTGTTTTTATCATGGTCCGTGTTATACTGTTGTCGGTTTTTTCGCGGGGTATTAATAAGCAGTATTATGGCGATTTAAATGAAGATAAAAAATATACGTTTAAAAAAACTTTTACCGATACTACTGGTTTTTTTGTTTTGCGGGGTCTCGTATGCCCAGACCGGCGATGAGTTCAAGCTCAAGCCGGGGTTACCGATAGTCGTTGACGGCGAGAAGGTGGAGTACTTCGAAAAAGACGGCAAAATAAGCGCCGAGGGAAAAGTTTCGATAGTATACGGCGAAGTGAAACTTACCTGCGATAAGATCGAAGTCGATACGACTACCCGGCAGGCTTTGTGCGAAGGGAACGTCCGTATCGAACATCCGGATGGGGCCCTCGTCGGGGAAAGAATACGGTATGATTTTAACAGCGAGAAGGGCGAGATCATCGGAGCGGAGGTCGACGCTTTCCCTTGGTTCGGGCAGGCTGAGGAGACCGGCAAAGTAGGGGCGAATGAATATCTTCTGAAAAACGGGTATATCACTACTTGTGACCTGGACAATCCCCATTATAGACTTAGGGCCGGGGAAATACGGATATTCCCCGACGAGAAGGTCATAGCTAAGAACGTTTTTATGTACATAGGTAAAGTCCCCGTCGTATGGTTCCCTTATTACTACCATCCAATAATTCAAAGTCGCGCCAAGGTCCAGCTGATCCCGGGGCACAGCACCGATTGGGGATATTTCCTGCTTTCGGCGTGGCGGTTTTATCTGATCGGGAATACCAAGGCGGATGTTATCGTCGATTACAGGACCAGAAAAGGTTTTGCCGAAGGCGCTAACCTGTATTATGACATGGATGACGTGGGGCTTTCGGGGCTGGGGGAAGGTGTTTTCAGGACGTATTTTATACATCAGAACGATACCGGGACTTATGAAAAGAGCGCTTTTCGTGACGAAGGTCTGGAACCGGTACTTCGTGATAGATTCCAGTTGAAGCACCGGATAGACTTTGAGCCCGGGACCGTCGGGATGGCCGAATTCAACAAGCTGAGCGACAGAGACCTCCTGAAAGATTATCTTTACAACGAATATGCGGAGACGGAGCAAGTGCCGCGCAATTACGTGTCTTTATCTTCGGCGCAGTCAAATTACATTTTCAGGGTCGAGGCCAACAAAAGGATCGATGATTTTTATACCGTTACCCAGAAACTGCCGGAAGTGGCGATAGATGTGCCTTCCCAGAGATTATGGGATACGCCTTTCTACTATGGCGCCGTTTCTTCGGCCACGGCTTTCAATAAGGTATATGAAGAAGGTTCCGAGAATGGCGAGGAAGAGGTAATAAGGGCGGATTCCGAACAGAAGTTGTCATATGTCACGGGGATAGGCCCTTTAAGGCTTATGCCTTATGGTTTGGCCAGGGGCACGACGTATAGCCGGGAAAAATGGGAAAGCGCTGATCCCGTGGCGAGAGCCGCTATCGGCGGCGGATTGGACGCCTCCTCCAGGTTTTTTAGGATATATAATTACAATACCGACATTTTGGGGCTTGACGTTAACGGGCTTAGGCATATTATCGCGCCCGGCGCCAAATATTTTCATCTTCACCAGCCGACGGTTGACAAAAATAACCTTTACCAAATGGATGAAATAGATTCTCTTGAAAAAGAAAATTTCGTTACTTTATCTCTCGAGAATAAATTACAGACGAAACGCCACTCGGGGGATGAACTTCAAACGGTAGACCTCATGAGATTTCTCGTAAGCACGGATTATAATTTCCGCATGGAAAAGCAAAGGGTAAGCTTTGAGGAAGTTTATGGTTTTGAGGATATTACGTTTGACGCGGAAGTAAGGCCGTATGAATGGCTTTTTCTCAATGGTGAAATAAATATGATCCCGGATAACCAGTCGATACGGGACAGCTATGTGGAGTTCGCGATACAGCCTACTGATTCCTTCCTTATGAATTTTGGATACCGTTATGAAAAAATGACGCCGGAATCCAGGAATCAATTCATATTTGATACGCAATATGTAATAAACCCGAAATGGAAAATTGGGCTGTACGAAAGGTTGAATTTCGAGCAGGGGAACATCGAGGAACAGCAGGTATCGATAACCCGGGATCTTCATTGCTGGGAAGTCGAAGTCGTATATGATGTGGACGGGGCGAACTTTTTTAAGGACGATTTTACGTTCTGGCTCGCGTTCAAAATAAAAGCCTTCCCGGACCTCCAGCTGGGCTTAAGTCGGTCATTCAAAAAACATATTCCCGGTAACATGCGCGGGAGCTCGGAACTTGCCGCGGTACAATAAGTTACATCCTATTGGGTAGATATTGGCTTTTCCCACGATATCCCTTAACCCTATATCTATTATATATGATTTAGCACCTAAACGTTGCGGGATCATATCCGATATGCTATAATCACTAACTAATCTACGAGCGTTTATTTTACGCTATTTTTTTATACATTTCAGGATTAATTCGTAACTATGGGGGGCATATGAAGATAGCTTTGATCGGGGCGGGCTATGTCGGTCTTGTTACGGGCGCCTGTTTCGCGGATCTGGGGAATGAGATCATATGTGTCGATAATAACAGGGAAAAAGTGGAGATGCTGAGGCAGGGAGTAGTCCCCATATATGAGCCGGGTCTCGAAGAGATGGTCCGTAAAAATTTGCAAAATAAACGTCTTACTTTTACGGACGATATAAAAAAAGCGGTCGAGATTTCGGACATTATATTTATCTGCGTCGGGACGCCGTCCCGTGAGGACGGGAGCGCGGATCTGAGGGACGTGGAAAAGGTTTCGAGGGTTATCGCGGAATCGATGGATTCTTACAAGCTTATTGTGGAAAAGAGCACGGTCCCGGTCGAGACCAGCGAATGGATAAAGAAGACGGTCGCCGGTTTTAAAAAGAAAAATTGCGATTTTGACGTAGCCTCGAACCCTGAATTTCTGAGAGAAGGTTCGGCTATCGATGATTTTATGACCCCCGACAGGATCGTAATCGGGGTTGAGACTGAAAGGGCCGAAAAAATGCTTAAGGCTCTCTACCAGCCGCTTGACACCAAGATAGTCGTTACGAACATAAAAGGAGCGGAGATAATAAAACACGCGTCGAACTCATTCCTCGCGGCTAAGATATCGTTCATCAACGCCGTAAGCAATATTTGCGACAGAGTGGGGGCGGACATAACCCAGGTCGCCGAAGGCATAGGGCTTGATTCCAGAATAGGGTCGAGGTTTTTGAAAGCCGGGATAGGTTTTGGCGGGTCATGTTTTCCCAAGGATCTTAAAGCGTTCATATATATCGCGGAGAAATTAGGATATTCCTTCGATATGCTCAAGGAAGTCGAAAAGATAAACGAACGGCAGAAGGATATCGTTATGAGGAAGATGACGGAACTTTTGTGGAATATCCCGGAGAAGACGATAGCGGTATGGGGGTTGTCTTTTAAGGCGAACACCGATGATATACGGTATTCTCCGTCATTGGAAATAATCAGGAGGCTTTTAAAAGAAGGCGCGAAGGTGAAGGCGTACGATCCGGTCGCGATAAGTAACGCGAAAAAAGAACTTGGCGACAAGATAGAATACTCGAACGACGTATACTCATGCGCGCAGAATGCCGATTGTATCATGCTTATGACGGAATGGAACGAATTCAAGGAGGTTAATTGGGAACGCGTCGTGAAAAGCATGAAACAGCCGGTTATTTTTGACGGCAGGAATATCTATGATCCATATAAAATGGCGGAGATGGGTTTTAAGTACGCCGGGATCGGGCGTAATATCATGACGTGATCTTAATTATGTTTTAGAACTTCCGCGGGCGTAAGTCCGCGCGAGCTTACCGAACACAGGAGGGAAGGATGAAGGGTGTAATACTCGCGGGCGGGATAGGGTCGAGGCTTTATCCGCTGACAAAGATAACGAACAAACATCTTCTGCCGGTATACAACCGGCCGATGATCTACTACCCGCTTATGACGCTTGTCGAGTGCGGGATAAAGGATATCATGATAGTGAGCGGAGGAAATCATGCCGGGAACTTTCTTCAACTTCTCGGGAATGGACATGAATTCGGTCTTAAGGGGATAAACTACGCGTATCAGGAGAATGAGGGAGGCATAGCCGAAGCGTTATCGCTTGCCGAACATTTCGCCGACGGGGAAAAGATCGTCGTTATACTCGGTGATAACATCTTCGAGAAAAGCATACGCAAGGAAGTGAACAAATTCCGGGAACAACCGTCTGGCGCCAGGATCCTTCTGAAAGAAGTAGAAAGCCCGGAGAGGTTCGGCGTTGTGGAATTTGCCGGGGAAAAAGTCTCTCGCATAGTGGAGAAACCAGCGAAACCAGCTACTAATTTTGTGGTTACCGGTATTTACATGTATGATAATCAGGTGTTTGACATGATCAAGGCGCTTAAACCTTCGGGGCGCGGCGAACTTGAGATAACAGATGTCAACAATATATATCTCAAAAAAGGACAGCTTGAGTATTCGAAGATGGACGGATGGTGGACCGATGCCGGTACATTTGACTCATTGCTTCACGCTTCTTGTCTTGTGGCGGAGAAGGAAGCGGGGCAGAAGAGTTAGCCGGTTGCCCAGTTTGCCGGTTTGTCGGTTCCGTAGGACGTGGGACGAAGGGTAGTTGGCCGGTTAGCCAGTTCGCCGGTTGCCGCTTCGGTCTTGAAAAGTCAAAAAGTAAAAGTAAAAAGGAAAAACTAAAAGTTAAAACTCAAAAGGCAAGAAGCAGAAAGAAAGAGTTTTGAATTTTTACTTTTGAGTTTTAAATCGTATGCTCTCGCCATGCTCTGTGCGACATGAACGATAAGTTAAACGCGATACGACAAAACATGCGACAAAACTTCGAACTATTAAACTGGCAAACGGGCTAACTGGTTAACCGGTTAGCCGCCGATGGGAGAGATAAATATGCGTTTATTAGTGACAGGCGGGTGCGGATTTATCGGCTCGAATTTTATACGGTACGCGCTATCGAAATATCGGGAGCTTATGCTTTTTAATCTCGATAAGCTAACCTATTGCGGCAACAGCGAGAACCTGAAAGATGTCGAGAAGGACAAGCGCTATTCTTTTGTCCGGGGGGATATCTGTGACGAAAAGGTGGTCAGGCGACTAATGAAGGAAGTTGATGTGGTGATAAACTTCGCCGCGGAAACACATGTTGACCGCTCAATAAAATATCCGAACGATTTTCTTATGACGAACGTTTTTGGGATAAAGACCATGCTGGAGGCGGCAAAAGGCACAGGCATAAGGAAGTTCATCCAGATAAGCACGGATGAGGTGTACGGTGACGTGGAAAAAGGGTTTTCGAAGGAAGGCGATCCCCTGATCCCCAATAGCCCTTATTCCGCGACAAAGGCCGCGGGGGACCTTTTGGCGCTGTCTTATTTCAGGACTTATCGTTTACCGGTAACGATCGTCAGGAGCTCCAATAATTTCGGGCCTTATCAATATCCCGAAAAGGTGATACCGCTTTTTATAACGAACCTTTTAACTGATAAAAAGGTCCCACTCTATGGGGATGGGGGAAATATAAGAGAATGGCTTTTTGTGGAGGATAATTGCGCGGGGATAGATCTCGTCCTCGAAAATGGTCTTGCCGGAGAAATATATAATATCGGCAGCGGCCGACAGGTTGCTAACAGTGACCTTACCGATCTCATCCTGGCTGTGATGGGTAAGGGGAAGGACAGTATAGAGTTCGTGAATGACAGGCCGGGCCATGATCGGCGGTACGCCCTTGATTCATCAAAGATAAAGAAGCTCGGGTGGGAGCAACGCGCCGATCTCGCGGAAAAGCTTAAGAAAACAGTGGAGTGGTATAAAGAGAACCAGGCGTGGTGGAAAAAGATAAAGGAACGCGCCGAGATTATAGAGTGGTAGTTTGCTGGTTAACTGGCTAACTTGTTGTTCTCAATGAGGTATTTCATTTATGCGTATATTAATTACGGGCTCCAATGGGATGCTGGGCAAGGCGCTTATAAATGTTTTTGAGGGACATCACATAATAGGCGTCGATATCGCGCGGTCTTTTAAAAAGGACGCGGATAGGACAAATGTTTTTTATGACGTAGATATTACCGACAATAACGGCGTCGGTTCAGTCTTTGAAAAGGAATCACCTGATATCGCGATCCATACCGCGGCATGGACGGATGTCGACGGCTGTGAGATCGATCCCGAAAAAGCCTCTAAGATAAACGCTGAAGGCGCGCGTATCGTCGCGGAAAACGCTTCGAGACGGGGCGTGGCCGTAATATATATCAGCACGGACTTTGTATTTAACGGAGAGAAAAACGTCCCTTATACCGAGGAGGATATAGCAAGCCCCCTTAGCGTTTATGGCAGATCAAAGTGGGAGGGGGAGAAATTTATCGAAAGCGTATCGGCGCGTTATGCGATTCTCCGGACGAGCTGGCTTTATGGCGAAGGCGGCCGTAATTTTGTGGATACGATAATAAGCAAGATAAGGTCGGCTAGCCCTCTTAGGGTAGTTGACGACCAGAAGGGATCCCCGACATACGCTAAAGATCTGGCGGAGGCTATCCGAGGATTGGTCCTGGGCAGAGGGATCAAAGGCAGGGAGATCTATAACATATCTAATACAGGGTCTTGCACCTGGTATGAATTTTCATTGGCTATAAAAGATCTTTTACCGGGAGAGAAAAATATTAAGATAGAACCGATCACTTCGGCGGAACTCGCGCGAGCCGCGGCGAGGCCGAGATATTCGGTGCTTGATAACAGTAAGTTCAGTAAAGCGTCGGGGCATGTTCTCCGTCATTGGCGTGAGGCCTTGGCGGAATATGTAGACGAAAAATACGGTTCTAAGAGATAGCGTATAGCGAGTAGCGGACAGCGGATAGATTGTGTAGCGGGGGAGAGAGGAACAAGAAGTTAGAGGTAAGAGGTTCCATGAGACGTGGGATGTAGGACGTGGGACGAAGGGTAGTCGGCCGGTTAGCTCGCCTCTCGGCGAAGCCGAGGGCCAGTTCGCCGGTTGCCGCCTGCCTGCAGGCAGGGTTCGGTCTTGAAAAGTCAAAAAGTAAAAGGAAAAACTAAAAGTTAAAACTCAAAAGGCAAGAAGCAGAAAGAAAGAGTTTTGAATTTTTACTTATAATTTTTACTTTTTCGTTTTTACTTTTGAGATTTTAAAGCGGCACAACTATACGCTAAACGCTAAAACTATTTAAGTTATTAAACCCGCGGATCGTATAGTTCAAGGATGGTCAAAAAGATGATAATTTACAAGACGCTTAAAAAAAAGATAAAAACGAGGCAAGCTGTCGTAACCGTTATGGGGTTAGGTTATGTCGGATTGCCGCTGGCCCTTGGCTTCACTGAAAAAGGGTTCAAGGTGACCGGATACGATATAGATACCGAAAGGATAAACAAGATAAAAGAAGGCGTATCATACGTGGACGACATCCCTTCGAACGATGTGAAAAAGATGATAAGGACAGGCCGGTTCCAAGCCACGTCGGAAGAAGGGGCTCTATCCGCTTCTGATATAGTGATCGTATGCGTGCCCACGCCGCTCAGCAAGACTAAAGATCCCGATGTATCATTTATAATCCGGTCGAGCCGTTCTATAGCCAAACATATAAGGACGGGACAACTTATAATCGTCGAAAGTACGACTTATCCCGGGACGACGCGGGAATTGGTGCTGCCTATGCTCGAGAAAAAAGGTCTTAAATGCGGAAAGAATTTTTTTCTCGCTTTTTCACCCGAGAGGATAGACCCGGGAAACTGGGCCCATGGATTACGGAACATACCGAAACTTGTAGGAGGTATTGACGATAAGAGCGCCGAGCTGGCGAAACTCTTATATTCCGCTGTCGTTAAAAAAGTTATAACGGTATCAAACGCGGAAACAGCCGAAGTTACAAAACTTCTGGAGAACACTTTCAGGAGCGTTAATATAGGTCTGGTGAACGAGTTCGCCGTTCTTTGCAATAGATTCAAGATAGACGTTTGGGAAGTCATCGAGGCCGCCAAGACCAAACCGTTTGGTTTTATGCCGTTTTATCCGGGGCCGGGGATAGGCGGGCACTGTATACCGGCTGACCCGGTTTATTTGTCGTGGAAAGCGCGGAAGATAGGGTTTGAGACCAAGATGATAGATATGGCGGTTAAGACCAACCATAATATGCCTGTTTATGTGGTCCAGAGGATAAAAGATATTTTGAGCGCGCGGGGCAAGAAGATAAAAAACTCCTCTATTCTTTTGGTAGGTGTTACCTACAAGAAGGATATAGGTGATCTCAGGGATTCTCCGGCTTTGGAAATAATAAAGAAATTAAGAAAAGAAAAGGTCAACGTGAATTATCACGACAGGTATGCCCCCTGTTTAAAGCTGCCTTATTTGAAAATGCGGTCAGTGGAACTTAAACCGGTGTTTCTCAAAGCGCAGGATATCGCGGTCATAGTTACGGATCATAATGATACCGATTATAAAAAAATATTGAAAAATACCGATATAGTGTTTGATACGCGTAACGTGCTCGGGAGGAAAGGCCTCGCGGGCGATAACATAGTAAAACTTTAAAAAACGGTTTATGGCTGGAAAAGATATCAACATACTCGGCATTTCGGCGTATTATCACGACGCGGCGTCAGTCCTGGTCCGTAACGGGGAAATAATAGCCGCCGCTCAGGAGGAAAGGTTTACCCGGAAAAAACACGATCCCTCTTTCCCAAAGAGGTCCATAGAGTATTGTCTTAAGGAAGCGGATATAACCGTGAGCGACATCGATGTGGTGGCGTTTTACGACAAGCCGTTCCTCAAATTCGAGAGGCTGCTTGAGACATATCTTTCGTACGCGCCTTTAGGGATAAGGTCATTTATATCTTCCATGCCCCCCTGGATCAAGCAGAAGCTTTTCATGAAGGAACATATAAAGGACGAGCTCGGGTTTAACGGAAAGATGATCTTCCCCGAACATCATCATTCCCATGCCGCGAGCGCTTTTTATCCTTCGCCGTACAGGGAAGCCGCCATACTTACCGTGGACGGGGTGGGGGAATGGGCGACAGCGAGTTTTGGAAAAGGTAAAGCGTCAGGGATAGAACTCGTCAAAGAGATACGCTTTCCTCATTCGCTGGGGCTTTTGTACTCGGCGTTCACGTATTACTGCGGGTTTAAGGTGAATTCCGGCGAGTATAAACTTATGGGACTCGCGCCGTACGGCGAACCGGAATATGAAGGCCTGATACTCGAAAGGCTGATAGACATCAAGCCCGACGGTTCTTTTAAATTGGACATGGGATATTTTAATTACTGTGCCGGTGTTACGATGACCAGCGGCAGATTTCACAAACTGTTCGGTGGTCCTCCGCGGAAGCCTGAGGAAGAGCTTACCCAGAGGCATATGGACCTCGCCAGGTCGATCCAGGCCGTTACGGAAAAGGTAATAATGAACATGGCGAAGCATGTTCACTCTATAACCGGCCTGGACAAACTTTGCCTGGCGGGTGGAGTAGCTCTTAACTGTGTGGCTAACGGGAAGATCCTGAGAGAAGGACCATTTAAAGATATCTGGATACAGCCGGCCGCTTCCGATGCCGGAGGGGCGCTTGGGGCCGCGCTTATCGCGTGGCATGAATATCTCGGGAAGGGGAGGTCTGCCGACGATAAGAAGGATCTTCAGAAAGCGAGTCTTCTCGGGCCTTCGTTTACGGACGATGAGATAGAAAAATATCTTAAGGACAACGATATCGCTTATGAGTGTTTCCCGGGCGATGAGATAAATAAAAAAGTTTCCAAACTTTTAGCCGGAGAGAAAGTGATCGGATGGTTCCAGGGCAGGATGGAGTTCGGGCCGCGCGCTCTGGGAGCTCGCAGTATAATCGCCGATCCAAGGTCGCGGGATATGCAGTCCGTGATAAACAGAAAGATAAAATTCCGTGAATCTTTCAGGCCTTTTGCCCCGACCGTTCTTCTTGAAAAAGCGGGCGAATATTTTGATCTTAAATGTGAAAGCCCCTATATGTTGATCGTCGCGCCTGTCAGAGAAGAGAAAAGGATAAAGACCGGCGGCGAGGACTCATTAAAAGGTTTTGAAAAACTGAAGGTAAAGCGTTCGGAAGTCCCGGCGATAACACATGTGGATTATTCCGCGAGGGTCGAGACCGTCAAAAGGGAGGACAACCCGGTTTATTATGATATGATACAGAGGTTTTACGAGGAGGTAGGATGTCCCCTGGTGATAAATACGTCCTTCAACGTCAGGGGCGAACCGATCGTATGCACACCGGAAGACGCGTACAGATGTTTTATGCGGACCAACATGAATTATCTCGCGATCGGCGGTTTTCTTGTGGATAAAAAAGCCCAAGGTTCGGCAAGGTTGCGGCTCGATGAGGTTAATGAGTTTGAGTTGGATTGACGGTTCGCCGGTTGGCCAGTTTGCCAGTTGGCCGGTTTGGAGTTAGGAGCTTGGGGGCGGGGGAAGAACACTTCGAACACTATCTACTGTTCACTAGTCACAGGTTATCCGACTTTTAGACCTTAGACTTTTGGACTTTTAAACGCTACGCCATGCTCCATGCCCTATGCTGTAAATAAAAGGAGTTATATGAAAGAAGTAACGGAAAAGGACCTAAGGCAGTTCGGGATAACGCTTGGCGTCATATTAGGTACAGTAGGCCTTGTTCATTTTATGAAAGGACATGTTTCAGCCTGTCAAAGGTTTCTTGTTTTGAGCGCTCTTTCTGTTATCGCGGGTCTATTTGTGCCGGGCATATTAAAACCGGTATACATAGTGTTCATAAAAATAGCGCACGCGATAGGCTGGTTCAACACAAGGGTCATCTTAGCCTTTTTGTACTTTTTTATACTAACACCTATAGGGCTTATCGCAAGACTTTTGGGGAAGGACCCCATGGACAGGAAAATCGACAAGAAGAAAGAAAGCTATTGGCATGACCACAAATGCCGGGTTGCTTCTCGCGAAAGTTTGGAAAGGCAGTTCTAGTTGGTTTACCGGTTCGCCGGTTATCCGGTTAGCCTGTTCCGAAGAATGATGAAGGATGAGGGACGAAGTCGGTTCACCAGTTCATCGGTTAAGGAGCCGAACGGGATAACTGGCTAACTGGCAAACCATTGTACGTTACGCGGAACGGAGAACATTATGGGTAAGTTGGCTATTATCAGAGAACTATGGGATTTTCTCAAGGTGCGGAAGAAATGGTGGCTTTTGCCGATAGTTGTTATGCTGCTTCTTCTGGGGCTTTTGATACTTTTTACGGAGTCTTCAGCGATAGCGCCGTTTATATATACGCTGTTTTAGCGCGTAGCGGGTAGCGCTTAGCGTATAGTTAGCCGATCGGCCAGTTTGCGGTTTTGAGGCTGGGAGTTCGGAGCCAGGAGTTGGGAAGGCAAAAGGTAAAAGTAAAAAGTAAAAAATACAAGGTAAAACTAAAAAGGCAGGGAGCGAGAAGAAAGAAGTTAGAGGCAAGAAGAAAAAATGCTCATAGCGCGTAGATCAGAGAAGTGCTGTACAATTCCAAAGAGCTATGAGCGACGAACTAAAAAGGTTTTGACTTTTAATTTGTAATTTCTACTTTTTCGTTTTTACTTTTAAGTTATTTTAACTGGTTAACCGAACAACCGGTGAACCGGCTAACCAATGACGGAGGGGCCGTATGCGCGTATTACTGACCGGCGGAGCGGGGTTTTTGGGGTCGCATCTATGCGAGGCGCTTTTAAAAAAAGGCTATCAGGTCATATGTATGGATAATCTTATAACCGGATGCCGCGGCAACGTGAAACATCTCGAGGGTGATCCTGGCTTTAAATTTGTCGAACACGACGTATCCGAACATATATCAGTGGAAGCGGATATAGATTATGTGATGCATTTCGCGTCCCTGGCAAGCCCTGTAGATTATCTTAAATATCCGATAAAGACCCTGAAGGTGGGTTCTCTGGGCACGCATAACGCGCTTGGCGTGGCCAAAGCGCACAACGCGAAATTTATGCTGGCATCCACTTCTGAAGTATACGGGGATCCGCTCGTAAACCCGCAGCCTGAAACGTACTGGGGCAACGTGAATCCGACGGGGCTACGCGGATGTTATGACGAATCAAAACGTTTCGCGGAAGCCCTGGCCCTGGCGTATTACAGGGCGCACCGGATAGACGCCAAGATCGTCCGCATCTTCAATACCTACGGGGAGAGGATGCGTCTTCGCGACGGGAGGGTCGTGCCGAATTTAATATCGCAGGCCCTGAAGGGGGAGCCGTTGACCGTCTATGGAGACGGAAGACAGACCAGGAGTTTTTGTTATGTATCGGACCTTATTGACGGAATTTTACGTTTGATGTTGTCGGATCTTAACGAGCCGGTCAATATAGGCAACCCGGAAGAATACAGCATACTTGATTTCGCCAAGAAGATAAAAGAACTGACCGAGGCAAAAAGCGAGATAGTGTTCAAAGAACTTCCGGAGGACGATCCGAAGGTCAGAAGACCGGATATAACCAAAGCGAAAAAAGAACTGGGCTGGGGACCAAGGGTCGGTCTGGAAGAAGGTCTCCGGAAGACGATAAAGTGGTTCAGGGAAAATCCGGGGGTTTAAGGATAGTTTGCCGATTGGCTGGTTGCGAATAGGTAAAGAGGCAGCGCAGGAGAAGCGGTAGGTATGATAAATCCTAAACACAAAACACTAAACTCTAAATAAACTCAATATACTGCTCCCCGTTAAGCAAAAACGTGAATTAGTATATAATAGCTTAACGGAGGTGCGCATGAAATACCGAAAATGGGACTC
>CAZOMD010000044.1:0-9788 GCA_964580895.1 uncultured Planctomycetia bacterium
CGGGCGGGGCCCGAAAAGAATGATACCACCGCTGTAAGGCGGTGGAGGTTCATAGTCCAAAGTCTAAAAGTCACAAGTCCAAAAGACGCGCGTTAACCTTAGCGTTTTTTGACCTTTAGACCTTCGACCTTTAGACTTTTTGACGGAAATCTATCGAACCAGAGAACCTAACGCGGGGCCCCATATGAATAAAAGGCTAAAGACCAAAATATATTCGCTCGCTTTTGGGGGCGACGGGATCGGCAAGATAGACGGGAAGGTCTGTTTCGTAAGGGGCGCTATACCGGATGAAGAAGTGATCTTCGAAGTAACGAAGGAAAAGCCCAGTTACATGGGCGGCTTTGCGGTTGAGATCCTGTCTCCTTCGAAAGATAGGGTCGCGCCTCCCTGCAAATATTATTCAAAATGCGGGGGCTGCCAATTACAGCACCTCTTGTATGAAAAAGAACTTTATTATAAGAAAGAACAGGTCGCCGAACTTATAAAACGTATCGCGGGGGAATATGATTTTGAGTATCTCGGCATGTTCCCGTCACCGGCGGAATATGGATACCGCTCGAGCGTTACCCTGCACAGAGCTACGAACGGAGGTTATGGGTTCTACGAGAGGGAGAGTAAGGATATCATAGTTATTGACGATTGTCTCTTGGCGGAGGACCCGATAAGACGGGAAATAAAGCGCCTCAAAAAATCCTCGAGGGACGAAGATGTGACGCTAAAGTCCGATCGCTCCGAAAAGGTATGGTTTTCGTCGGTGAAAGAAGAAAAATATTTTCCGGATAACTACGATGGAGTTGAAATGCTCATGTCGACTCGCGCGTTCTCGCAAGTCAACAGGCTTGTCGCCGAGGAGGTGGCCCGGACCGTGCGCGACTGGACAGGTAAAGGCGAGGACACCGCTTTTTTTGATGTTTATTGCGGCGTTGGTTTTTTTGGGTTCCTTCTTGGCTCGAAAGATGTTTTTTATACGGGGATCGACGAGAGTAAAGAGGCGATAGATTGCGCGAAAAAGACAGCGGCCGGTTTGAATAAAAAAAATCACAAATTTTATCGGGGGGAAGCGGAACATCTTTTCCCCGGGATATTCCCCAGGCAGAAGAGGGAAAGGAACGTAGTGCTGCTTGATCCGCCGCGCAGCGGCGCCTCCAAAAGCTTTCTCGAGGGGTTGAACGGTCTGGGGGATATAGAAAAACTGTTGTATCTATCGTGTGATCCCGCCAGGTTCGCGCGTGACGCCAAAATACTTACGGGCGGGGGGGCTTGGGGGTTAAAAAAAGTAAAATCGTTCGATATGTTCCCAAGGACGATGCATATAGAGATATTGGCGGAATTTGAACGGGCGTAAAGTCTGCCGGAGGAGGAAAGATGAGGACACTTAATAGAGGTCTTGTGGTCTGTATCACCGCGGTGTTTTTTTTAACGGGACAATGTGAATATGCCGCGCGCGCGGAAGATGCCGGGTCAATTGAGTCTTATGGGCTTTCGGACGATCCCAGGCTTTTGGAGCCAAAAGAGAATTTTTCTAGGGCGATAGAATTAAATATCAAAGGTCATGAGGAATTCGCGAGAAGACCAGGCGAAGCCCAGAGGATATTCGAACACGCGGAGGATTATTCCGGAAAAGCCGCTTTCTTGTATAAAGAGCTCGGCGAGAAGAACGGTATTGACGTTAGCCATGAGGTCGCGGCATGCGAAAGGTTCAATCGCGAAGTTCATGTTTGGGTCGGGAAGGCGCGTAAAGCGAGAAAACGTATGGGAAGCGGGATGTGAGAACCAGTATAATAGTTAAATGGTTAAATGGTTCTGTTGGTTCATTAGTTAAAAAATAGGAGAAAAAATGTATCGGGAAACGATTAAGGTTCTGGACTGCACGATAAGGGACGGGGGATTGATAAACGACCATCATTTCAAGGATGGGTTCGTGAGAGAGGTTTACAAGGCCGTGTCCGCCGCCGGTGTGGATTATATGGAAATAGGGTATAAGGCCTCAAAAAACCTTTTCGCGCCGGATAAGTTCGGTAAATGGAAATTCTGCGACGAAGACGATATAAAACGCGCCACGGAGGGCGTGGAGTCCGGGGCGAAATTATCGGTAATGGTCGATATCGGCCGCGTGGAAAAAGATGACATTAAACCCCGGAAAGACACGGTTATAGACATGATCCGGGTCGCGACGTACGTCAAAGATGTGGATAAGGCCATCGATCTTGTTAACGACTTCGCGGATAAGGGATATGAGACCACGGTGAACATAATGTCCGTGTCCCGTACGCTTGACAATGAGCTTGACGAGGCGCTCTGCCAGCTCGGGGAGGAAAGCAAGGCCATGGTCGTTTATATCGTGGACAGTTTCGGGGCCTTGTATTCGGAAAACATACATTTTCTCGCGGACAAGTTCAAAAAAAGGCTCAAGAACAAAGAAATAGGCATCCATGCCCACAACAACCAGCAGCTCGCATTCGCGAATACGATAGAGGCCATTATCAAAGGGTGCAATTATCTTGACGGGTCTATCTACGGGATAGGCAGGGGCGCCGGCAATTGTCCTCTTGAACTTTTGATAGGTTTTTTGAAAAATCCCAAGTTCGATATACGCCCGATACTCGATGTCATAACCAAGGAGTTCCTGCCGTTAAGGGAGGAGATCGAATGGGGATACATAATACCTTACGCGATAACCGGGATGTTCAATGAACATCCCCGTGCCGGTATCGCGTTCAGGAAAACCGAAGGTAAGGATAATTACCGGACTTTTTTTGAAAGCCTTTCCGCGACAGAGGTGGAATAAGAATGGATGTGGCGCGTTTCAGGGAATTCCCCCTTTTAGGCATTGTACGGGGCATACCGCTTAACGCGGCGGGCGCTCTTGTAGAGGCTGTCGTGGATGCGGGGCTCGAGACTATCGAAATAACAATGAATACTCCGGAAGCTGGAAGCATCATTTCCAAAGTCAAGTGTTTATCAAAAGGGCGTCTAACGGTAGGCGCGGGAACTGTCCTCTCGATGAAAGACCTTAAAGAGGCGCTTGACGCGGGCGCGGGGTTCATCGTCATGCCGGTCTTTTTGCCGCCGATAGTTGATTTTTGCGTGAAGAATAAAATACCGGTATTTCCCGGGGCCTTTACCCCGCAGGAGGTTTTTAACGCGTGGTCAGGCGGAGCAACTATGGTCAAGGTTTTTCCGGCGGGGCAAGGAGGCGCGAAGTATATCAAAGAGCTCAAAGGTCCGTTCGAAAGTATGGAACTAATGGCCGTGGGCGGGGTAAATATCTCCAACATAAAGGAATATTTTGTTTCCGGCGCTTCCGCGGTGGCATTTGGCGGAAGCGTTTTTAAAAAAGAGGTCATTGAGAAAGGCGACTATGCCGCCGTGAGGGAACAGGTCAGGTCTTATGTCCTCGCGGTGAAAACGGCTTTGGGGCGCCGATAACCGTTTTGCCCTGAGGTTATTCTTTAACGCGGATCCCGCGTCGGTCCGCGGACAGAGATGCCCCTCTAGGATTCCGTAAACACAATATGTCAAGAAATGTCAAAAGGATTTTTTCCTGGAATATCAACGGTATAAGGTCGATAGCCGATAAGGATTTAATACAGCGCGCGCCTAAAACCGCGTCCTTTAAGGGTACCCCTGGCCGAGAGATAAGCTTGCCGACCGATCCTCGAGGAGAGATCCGGCCTGCATGGGGTAGTCTCTCTAAGGGAAAGCGGGTATTAGCCAAGGTGGGTTTTCTTGAATGGCTGAAAACGGTTTCCCCAGATATTTTGTGTCTCCAAGAAACCAAGGCCCATCCCGAAGATCTTGCCCCGCGGCTTTTTTTACCGGAGGGGTATCACACATTTTGGAATAACCCCGAGAAGAAAGGTTACGCGGGGGTTTCCGTCTTTTCAAAGCTTAAACCTCTTTCTGTCGCGAAAAGCTTCGTTAAAAAGGATTTCAACGACGAAGGCAGGGTCATCATCCTGGAGTATAATGACTTTGTCCTTATCAATGTCTATTTCCCAAACGGCAGGATGTCTCCTGATAGGCTTAGGTATAAACTTGAATTCTGCGAGAGGTTACTTCGATTTCTCAAAGGCATGAAAAAGGGGAACATTATAGTCTGCGGTGATTTCAATACGGCCCACAAAGAGATAGATCTCGCGCGTCCTAAGCAGAACGAGATGTTTTCAGGTTTTTTGCGGGAAGAAAGAGAGTGGGTAGATCGATTTATAGCGTGTGGTTTTACGGATACCTTCAGACATTTTACCGCGCTCGGCGGGAATTATACGTGGTGGGATTATAAGAGCGGCGCGCGAGACAGGAACGTGGGATGGCGGATTGATTATATATTTGTTTCCAAGGGGCTTATCCCGCGTCTTAGAAAAGCCGTTATAAGTAGCGATGTGTATGGTTCGGACCATTGTCCGGTCTGGATAGAGCTGGGCGCCGTGTAGCGGGGTGATTAGACGTAAGGGCGTATCGCGCGATACACCCCTACTATTTGATGCCTGTCGGCGCCACGCGCTTTGCGCTCTGCCCAAAAAATTAGGATAACTGTCATGGAAAGACCCAGATTACTCATAGCTGATAAAAATGGCAAGGTATTTGATGTGCCTTATCTTGAACCAGCGGGGATGAAGGCCGGGGATTATTATCGCATACCCCGCGAGGGGCTGGTACGTCTTCATCCGGACAGCGAGATTTTCATCCTGCCCCAAAGACGGCCTGTCGCGTATTCACCTACGGACCGGGAATTCGTTCATTTGACAACGAACCCTTTGATCCGGGAAAAAGAGGAATGTTACGCGGTAGCCGCTTTTCTCGCGCCGGGATTTACGGCTACTTTTTCGGCGGCTTATAGGGAAGGTCCGGGCAGCGGGATACTTCCCATGTTTAGTTACGCGCCGGTGTGTCTGTATAAGGGAAGATTCTTTACCGCGGCGGTACGTGTCGATCTGGAGAGGCGTCACGAGCTTGATAAGATGGACGCGAACTTATTGCGGAAGAACGTCGGGAATTTCAAAAAGATGTTCCCCGGGAATAGACTTATCAGGCATCTTGAGATCTGCGCCCTTACGTACGGGTGCCCCGCGGCTAAGAATTTTTTTCTCCAAAGATATGAGGCGCCGCTCCCGACATCGACGGTATGTAACGCGAGTTGCATAGGGTGTATCACTTTTCAGCCGGCTGACGGCTGTCCTATAACTCAGCCGAGGATAGCCTTTACCCCGGAACCATCCGAGGTTATCGAAGCCGCTTTATATCATATCGATAACGTGACGGATCCTGTGGTAAGTTTCGGGCAGGGGTGCGAAGGCGAGCCTCTCATGAGGGGCGACCTTCTGGAAAAAGTGGTAAAGGGGATAAGAAAGGTTACCCCGAAGGGGATGATAAATCTCAATACGAACGCCAGTATGCCCGGGGTTATAGCGAAACTTTTCGATGCCGGGCTGGATTCGATCCGCGTTAGTATCAATAGTGTCAGAGCGGTATATTACAAAGCTTATTACAGACCGCGCGGATATTCATTGAGAGACGTAAAAAGATCAATAAATGAAGCGAAGAAGAGGGGCGGTTTTGTTTCTTTGAACTATCTTGTTATCCCGGGGTTTACGGATATCAGGGAAGAGGCTGAGGAATTAGCAAAATTTATAGAAAAAAACGATATTGATATGATACAATGGCGTAACCTAAATTACGATCCAAAGGCTTATTTCAGAAAACTCCGTGTTAGGAGAGCGAAACCCGATATGGTGGGGATAGATAACCTGATAGGAATGGTCAGTTCAAAATATCCGGGTCTTATGCATGGTTATTTTAATCCGTCAAGAGGGCGCATATACAGATGGAGGAACAGGATAAAACGTCTTTTCTGAGGTCGCGGCCAATGAGGATCAAAAGAGGATATTTACTGAGTTAATACTAAAAAACGGTTTACGATAATATATTCAGGGTAAAATTGCGAAAATATACGATAAACAAAGTTTGGATCACGGCTTGCCTATTGGTCCCGTGCGCTGTTTTTGTACAGGGATGCCAGCGGAAAGCGCCGGATATAAAAGTCGGCATAACGGCACAGGCTGCGATAGTGATCGATGCCGGAACGGGTAATGTCCTTTTCGAGAGGAACGCGGACGCGTGTTTCCCGCCCGCCTCGACGGCAAAGATAATGACAGCCATAGTGGCGACCGAGAGACTCCCGTTTAACACTCCGATAGTGCCGAGCTCGAATGTTTTAAGAGTAGAGCCTACAAGGGTGGGTATAAAGCCCGGGGTCACATATGAGCTCAAGGACCTGATAGCGGCGATACTCATAAATTCGGCTAATGACGCGGCACTAGCCATCGCGGAAGGGGTAGCGGGGAGCGAAAAGGGTTTTGCCGGACTCATGAACGATAAGGCGCTGGAACTCGGCATGGATAACACTTTTTTCGCCACGGCCTCGGGTCTCCCGACAGGGAGAAAGGACAGCCAATATACTACGGCGAAGGACCTGGTCAGACTGATGGGATACGCGGCGCAGGATGAGGTCATGCTTAATCTTATGTCCCGCAAGGACCTGGATATTTACGGCAGTGATAAAAAGAAAATAAGGCTCAAAACCCACAATAAAGCTCTTACGACATATGAGAACGCTCCTTGGGGGAAAACGGGATACACAATAGAGGCGAAAAGGACTTTTGCCGGTATCGATCCTTCCATAAAACCCCGGATAATATTTTCTCTTCTCAGATCGGAGTCTTTGTGGAATGATATAATGGAATTGAACAATAAAGGTCTTGAATTGCACGAATATAGCCATAGAACTTGGATCATGGATGTGAAGGATTGGTTCAACGCGAAAAAGGGGAATTGGCATAGACTGATTCTAATGTATAATAAGCTTAAAGAGAAGGTATTGCGCCTGGGTAATAAGTAACATAAGGTCATCCGGTGAGGTCATAGAAAAGAAACTTTCTGTAGCGTTCCTTTGGCATATGCACCAGCCTTTGTATAAAGACCTCCTGACCGGGAAATACCATCTCCCGTGGGTCAGGTTGCACTCGACTTACTCATATCTGGATATGTTCGCTATCCTCGAACATTTTCCGCAGGCAAAAGTAACGTTCAATATCACGCCGTCCCTTTTATGGCAGCTTGTCGACATTTCCGAAAATTGGCCGGAAGATAACGATACATTCCTTATGCTTTCCGAAAAAAACGCCGGGGAGCTTTCCGAAGACGATAAATGTTTCATGCTCAGGAACTTTTTTTCGTGCGATCCGATCAGCGCTATAGGACCATTGAAAAAGTATAAGGGTCTTTTGGCCGAGAGGGGGGAGGACCTGAGCGACGCGGTTTTAAGGGGCAAGAGCAAACTTTTTAGTGAGCAAGATTTCAGGGACCTGCAAGTTTTTTTCAACCTCGCCTGGTGCGGATTTACGTTGAAAAATAACGACGATTTCGTGAAAGAACTGATGAGAAAAGGGGCGAAATTTACCGAGGACGAGAAACACTCGTTGCTTACCCTGCAGAGGGAAACGGTCAGGTCTATTCTCCCAGGCTACAAGAAATTACAGGACGACCAAAGGATAGAGATATCCACCACGCCGTATTATCACCCCATACTTCCCCTCATGTGCAATAAAGGGTCCGGTGAAGGGTTCGATCTTGCCGCCGACGCGCGCGTGCATATCGCTAAGTCGATAGAGTTGTATAAAAAGGTCTTTGGCACCGTTCCCGCCGGTATGTGGCCCGCGGAAGGCAGTGTCAGCCCCGAGATAATACCGCTTCTCGCGGAAGCCGGGATAAAATGGATAGCTACGGACGAAGGGATCTTGCTAAGATCGTTCAGGGATAAGGAGATCTCCCGCGACGAACTCGTATATACCGCCCATACCGCCGTTTCGGACGGGAAAAGCGTCGATATGGTGTTCAGGGATATAAACCTTTCGAATGATATAAGTTTCAGATACTCCCATATGCCCCCAGCCAAGGCGGCGACAGATCTTATCGGGAACCTCAAAGGTGTGTATACCGCGGTAAAATCGCGAAAAGCTCGGCATGTCGCCGCGATCATACTTGACGGGGAAAACCCATGGCCGTATTATCCGGACGGCGGGAGAAAATTCCTTTGGAACATGTATTCGGAACTTTCATCAAGCAAAGAGATAGAGCTTGTCACGATCGGCGAATATACGCGTTCATGCGGAGAAAAAAATGTGATCGAGAAGCTTTATTCAGGCTCGTGGATAGACAGTAATTTCCGTAAATGGATAGGGTCGCCTCAAAAAAATAAGGCGTGGGAATATTTGAACAAGGTTCGCAAAGAGCTGTATTCCTGGGAGAACCCTTCGAAGGAAGCCCTTGAGGAACTTTATATAGCGGAAGGAAGCGACTGGTTCTGGTGGTATGACGATTTTGGGACGGAACTGAATTTTGTGTTTGATGAACTCTTTAGGATGCACCTTGCTAACATCTTCAGGGTCATGGGCAGAAGAGTGCCGCATTATCTTGACGTCCCGGTCCCGACCGGGCCGGCGGTACGCGAACTCGTCGTCGAGAAGGCGCGTGCCGCGATGGAACGACCGATCAATGTGCTTATCGCGGCTTCCGAATCCGTCCCTTTCGCCAAAACGGGGGGACTCGCGGATGTGGTCGGCAGCCTGCCAAAAGCCCTGAGGGTTCTTGGCTGTGATGTCAGGGTCATTATGCCGCTTTACGAAGGAGTGAAAACGGGAGGGTTTGCGCTTTCTCTCGAAGCGAGCAATATCGAACATCCTTTTATCAAAGGCATGAAAGGCGTGAACCTGTATTCGCACAGGAAAGAAGGGGTAACGACATATTTTATCGAGCACGATAAATTTTTCAAGCGTAAAGAACTTTACGGGTCAAAAAAAGGCGATTATAGGGATAACGGGATGAGATTCAGCTTCTTTTCCAAGGCTGTTCTCGCCGCGGCCAAAGCAGTCGGGTTCAGGCCCGATATCCTGCACTGCAACGACTGGCAGACCGCCCTTATCCCGTTCTATCTCAAATTTCAGCTTTCGGATGACGCATATTATCATGGGATAAAGACCCTTTTTACCATTCATAACTTGGCTTATCAAGGCATGTTCGGCAGGAAGATCATGAAGAGGATAGGTATCCCGGAGAGTTTTTTCAACATGAACGATCTGGAATTCTACGGTAAAGTGAACTTTATGAAATCCGGGATACTTTATTCCGATATGATAAGCACGGTAAGCCACAAGTATGCCGAAGAGATAATGATGCCCGAATACGGAGCGGGGCTTGACGGGCTTTTGAGGACAAGGCACCGGGATATATGCGGGATACCGAACGGGGTTGATTATTCTTTGTGGAGCCCGAAGAACGACGATTTTATAAAAAAGAATTACGATGAAAATACCATTTTGGATAAGATGGAATGTAAAAAAGACCTTATCCGTCAGACTGGTCTTGATGTAGGGCCCGAGGACCCGCTAATCGGTATTGTCACACGGCTCGCGTGGCAGAAAGGCATGGATCTTGTGGCGGAAATAATGGGCGAGATCGTTGAGTTAGGCTGCGGGGTCGTTATTCTCGGGAAAGGGTCGAAATATTATGACCTTCTTTTTTCCAGACTCGCGAAAAAATATAACGGCAAGGTCCATGTCTCGAACGCTTTCAACGATCCGCTCGCGCATAAGATCGAGGCCGGCTGCGATATGTTCCTGATGCCGTCCCGATATGAGCCGTGCGGACTTAATCAGATGTACAGCATCAAATATGGGACGATACCTGTCGTAAGGGCCACCGGCGGGCTGGATGACGTGATCACTGATTTT
>CAZOMD010000044.1:9798-16957 GCA_964580895.1 uncultured Planctomycetia bacterium
TTTGACGAAGACCGTGAAACCGGGAACGGGTTTAAGTTCGGGGCGATAAAAGGGCAAGATCTGTTAAACGCGGTAAAGAGAGCGGTGACTTTTTATAAAAATGATAAAGGCGCATGGGAAAAGATAATGAAGAACGGTATGGCCTGCGATTTTTCATGGACGCGGTCAGCCGAAAAATATATGCAGGTCTATCGGGAGATGATGAAATAAAACCCTAAACACGAAATCCAAAACTCTAAACGAACTCAAATGACACAAACACAAAACCCGAAACTGTGTGATTTGGGCGGATGCTTTTGATACTTGTGTTTTGTATTTTGTGTGTTTTGAATTTATTTAGAGTTTCGAGTTTAGGGTTTCGAGTTTAGGATTTTGAGTTTAGGATTTAGAGTTTATAATTAAGAAAGGGTCTAATATGAAAGCATATCTGGGTCTTGCGCTGCATTTTCATCAGCCCGTCGGCAATTTTGATCATGTGATAGAAAGGGCGTGCGATAAATGTTATTTGCCTTTTCTACAAACCATGAAGAAATATCCCGGTCTTAAGGTCAATCTTCATTTCACCGGGTGCCTATTGGAATGGGCCGAAGGCAAAAGACCGGAACTTTTGGAGATAATCCGAGAGATGTCCCTTTCGGGCCAGGCGGAGATCCTGAGCGGCGGGTTCTATGAACCCATTCTTATATCTATACCGCCGGAGGACAGGGTGGAGCAGATCAACATGCTTACGCGATACGTTTTTGAAAAATTTTCGACAAGACCAAAAGGCGCGTGGATAGCCGAGCGGATATGGGAACCTTCGATGCCGTCCATTTTTTACGATGCCGGCATTAAGTACGCGATACTTGACGACACTCATTTTATATACGCCGGCCTGGTTAAAGACCAGACTTACGGGTATTATGTGACCGAGGATAACGTGAAGTCTGTTTCTATCTTTCCGTCGGATAAAGTGCTCAGATACTATGTCCCGTTCAAAATGCCTAATGAGTGCGCGGATTATATGAAAGGCGTGGCGCAGAGGATGAACGAACCGCTTTTCGTGTATGGGGACGACGGCGAAAAGTTCGGCGAGTGGCCGGGGACCCATAAATGGGTTTACGAGGAAAAGTGGCTGCTAAAATTCTTGGATGAACTTATGAATAACGGGGAATGGCTGGAGACCGTCAAGCTTTCCGAATATATGGAGAAGCATCCCCCGAAGGGAAATGTTTATTTGCCGACCAGCTCGTATGAAGAAATGCTGGAATGGTCATTGCCGGCTGACGCGCAGGAGAAATTCGAGGATGTGATAAAGGAGATAGGCAAAGAAGAACGGTTTAAACCCTTCCTGCGAGGCGGATTTTGGAGGAATTTCTTCTCCAAATACCCGGAATCTAATCAGATGAATAAGAAGATGATCTATGTGAGCGAAAAGCTGAAAAAGGCCGCTGACGCGGGAAAATCCGACGTTCTTGTGCGTAAGGCCACAAAAGAACTTTTTCGGGGGCAATGTAACTGCGCGTATTGGCACGGGGTGTTCGGCGGGCTATATCTGTTCCATCTCCGCAGGGCGGTCTACCATCATCTTCTCAGGAGTGAAGTCCTGATAGACGAAGCCATGCATGGGAAAAAACACTTCCATGAGGCGCATACCGCCGATTTCGACGCCGATGGGCTTGACGAAATTATTCTGGAGAACAGGGAGATATCTCTCTTTGTGGATCCGGCCGATGGGGGTACGATCAAAGAGATAGATTCAAAATCCGCGTGTTTTAACTTGACCAACACGCTTTCGAGAAAAAAAGAAGCGTATCATCGCAAGGTAAGGGAAAAAGCGTGTCAGAATCCGGAAAACCAAGGGAAGAACGCTCGGACCATACATGATGATATACAGTCGGTGGACGCTAAAATCCTGGAATATCTTTATTACGACAGATACACGAGGAGCGCCCTGGTTGACCATTTCCTTAAAAAGGGCACTGACTTAGGGACTTTTTTCCGTAACGAATATGATGAAGTAAGTGATTTTACAAAAGGGGCATATGGTTTTAAGGTCCTGAGATCCGGGAAGGATATTGTTCTTTCAATGGCAAGGGAAGGCACGGTTAACGGCGCGGGTGTGGAAGTCAGAAAAGAGATAACGATCCCCCAAAAAGGCGATATTTTCAGCGTGAAATACGTTATAAAGAACACGGGAAAGAATACGCTGGAAACGCTTTTTGGTACCGAAATAAATATCGCCATGCCAGACGCGGACAGCGAAAAATATTCGTTATCCTTCGGCGCCGGGAGTAAAAAATACGGGCTTAACGATACGGCTGACGTCCGCGGCGTGAAAACAGCCAGTATCGATGACGCGAGCGGGGTGCTTTCTTTTGGGGTGGAGTTGTCCGAAAACGTGAACATTTGGCATTTCCCCGTTAAAACAGTTTCACATTCAGAAAGAGCCTTTGAACTTAATTACCAGGGGGCGCTTATTTTCCCGTATTTTGAAGTCGCCATTAAGCCTTTTGCGGAGAAGGAGTTTCGCGTTGAATTCGGTCTTGGGTCAGGGAAATGATCCGGGCATGTTAATAATCACTGTTAGTCAAAAGATAGATTTTTATTGACAAGATTTATTTATCGAGTGTACAATAGGCACGTTCCAAAGAACTATATCCGCCAGGTAAATAGAAAAAAGGATAAAAATACCTCTTAATCATTGTTTTGTCCTTTAAAGGTTGAGTTTTCGGTAATACCTGTTTTGAAAGGATAGCGTGGCGCTGGACATGGGAAATAATCACAGTATTCCTCATAGCTATGGGGACAACAAAGTAGTGCTGATGTGCCGTGATCCGTGGACGTTGTTCTCTTACTGGGAGATACGGAAAGATGTTGAGGATTCTGTGATGGGGGAGATCCACCGCGCGGGGCTCGCTTACGAGAAAAGTATCCTGCGAGTATATGATCTCACCGGGCTTGAGCCGGGAGTTATGCCGGAGGCTTCCTTTGATTTTGAGTTAAGAAATTTCGCGACAAGCTGGTATATCCATGCCCCGGAGGCCGGGAGGGTATGGATGGTCGATATCGGGATCATGACCACTTCAGGAAAGTTTTTCCTGCTTTCCAGGTCCAACGTCGTTACGGCGCCGCGGGACGGGATGAGCGAGGTACATGACGAAGAATGGTTATGCTCCGAAGAGCAGTTCTATAAGATGTTCGCGGCAGCTGGCGGGTATGATACCGGAAAAAGTTCTCTGGAGATCAGGGAAATGGTCGAGCAGCATCTCAGGAAATGGCGTTTTTCCGGCGGTATTTCTTCAGGAATGATCTCAAGCGGTAGTCTCATCCGGAGAAAAAATAACCCCCGTTAGTTAAAACGCTCTAAGGGGATATAGAGAATATCAAAGAGTCTGCCAGAAGCGATCTTCGAGCGATGGTAGCCGCCTGTTAGGGGTATGGCGGAATTTTCTGACGGGGAAAAATGCCAAAAGGTTATTTAGCTTTAGTATTACACGCACATCTTCCTTTCATAAAACATCCGGAACATGACAGTTTCCTGGAAGAGAACTGGTTTTTCGAGGCCATCACCGATACGTATATCCCGCTTATAGAAGTATTTGACGGTCTTCTTTCTGATGGAGTGGATTTCAGAATGACCATTTCGCTGAGCCCGACTCTCATGTCCATGCTCAGGGATGAATTGCTCATTTCGAGATATCTCAGACATTTGGATAAGCTTATAACCCTATCGCAGATGGAAGTGGAACGTACGCGTTCCGACTTTAATACTAACAAGCTCTCGAGAATGTATCTTGATAAGTACCAGAGGGCCAAAAACGTATTCGCCGTTAAATACGGCAATAATATACTTTCGGCGTTCAAAAAATTCCAAAATGCCGGCAAGGTCGAAGTGATCACATGCTGTGCCACGCATGGATATCTCCCGCTCATGAGCCTTTACCGGTCGGCGGTGAAGGCCCAGGTGAAAGCCGCGGTCGATTCTTACCGTGAGGTATTTGGTATTATCCCGAAAGGCATATGGCTCCCCGAATGTGGTTATCATCCCGGTCATGACGAAGTCCTCAAAGAATTCGGCATACGCTATTTTTTCGTTGAAACACACGGGATACTTTTCGGCAGTCCCCGGCCCAAGTACGGTGTCTATAGCCCGTATCTATGCGGTTCCGGCGTGGCGGTATTCGGTCGGGACATGGAAAGTTCAAAGGCCGTATGGAGTTCCAGGGAAGGATATCCGGGGGATTATAACTACCGCGAATATTACAGGGATATCGGGTTTGATCTCGAGTATGATTACATAAAACCTTTTATCAATAACTGCGGTACACGCATCAATACGGGCATAAAGTATCACAAAATAACCGGCGAGACAGATAACAAAGAACTGTATGACAGGGGAAGGGCGTTGGAAACCGCCGCTAGCCACGCCGGGAATTTTATGTTTAACCGGGAGAAGCAGGTCGAATACCTTTCGGGTGTGATCGACCGAAAGCCAATTATCGTGTCGCCTTATGACGCGGAACTTTTCGGGCATTGGTGGTTCGAGGGCCCGGAATGGCTTAATTATCTTTTGAGAAAGATGCATTATGACCAGGACACCGTTAAGACTATAACCCCGGGCGAGTATCTTGGTCTTTATCCGAAATATCCCAGGATCACGCCTTCGGAGTCGAGTTGGGGATATAAAGGGTATAGCGAAGTCTGGCTTGACGGGGCCAACGACTGGATATACAGGCATCTTCACAAGATGGTCGAACTTATGACGAATGCCGCTAAGAACAATCCCGACGCGCAAGGCGCGAGGAAAAGAGTGCTTAACCAGATGGCGAGGGAACTGCTTTTAGCGCAGTCGAGCGATTGGGCGTTTATTATGAAGACCGGGACTTTTGTGGAATATGCCGAAGCGCGGACAAGGGAGCACATTAGCCGTTTCCTTTCTTTGAATGACCAGCTTAACCGTAACCAGATCGACATGGAAATGCTCGAGGACGCGGAGAAAAAATATAACGTATTCACGAACATAGACTACAAAATATACGCGTCATGATATCCTTGTTTATCGTGACAGCGAAAAAAGAGAGGTAAAAGGAGGAGCGTGAGGAAAATGGTAAAGAAATTAATCAAAACGGTCAAAGATGCGTCCAGCGCAAAGGGCAGCGTGCTGAAAGACGCGGTTTCCGGCAAAGGGACGAAGGCAATGAGCCAGGGAGAGATTAACGCCCTGATCGCGAAAAAGGCTTATGAACTCTTCGAAAAACGGGGATATAGCCATGGCAGGGATCAGGATGACTGGTGGAAGGCCGAAAAAGAGGTTCTTTCTAGGTATAAGACCTCCAAAAATTGGTAACAGACTAACGTTATAATTGGCACGGGTAACCTCAAATAATGAAAGAAGTACTCTGCGTAATACTCGGAGGGGGGCGGGGTTCGCGTCTTTTTCCTCTTACTAAGGAAAGATGCAAACCGGCGGCTCCCCTTTTCGGGAAATATAGGCTTATCGATATTCCGGTAAGTAATTGTCTTAATTCCGGTCTCAACCGGATTTATATCCTTACGCAATTTCTCTCGGAATCCCTCAACAAGCACATAAGCCGTACTTACAAGATGGACCCTTTTACAAAGGGGTTCATTGAGATCATGGCGGCGGAGCAATCCATGGAAGGCGTGGAATGGTTCCAGGGTACCGCTGACGCTGTTAGGCGCTGTTTAAAACATTTCAATAACCCCGAAATAAAATATATTTTTGTGCTGTCAGGCGACCAGTTGTATAAGATGAACCTGATGGACATGTATGATCTACATAAAGAGAGGAAGGCCGAACTTACGATAGCGTGTAATTATGTCCGGCCGGAAGATATAAGCGGTCTCGGGATAGTCGGCGTAGATGGGAATTCCAGGGTCAATAATTTTTCCGAAAAACCGAAAAGTCAGTCGGAAGTCAAGAGCATGGCCGTCAATTTGGAAGGTAAAGAGTTTTTTCTGGGGTCGATGGGCATATATCTTTTTAACAAGGCGTTTCTTATCGAGGTATTGGCTGAGGACACAAGGGTTGATTTCGGCAGAGAGATAATACCGGGCGCTATAAATAAGAGTGAGACTTACGCGCACATCTTTTCAGGGTACTGGCGTGATATCGGGACGATACCGACGTTCTACGAGGAAAACCTTTCGCTTACCGACCCTATACCGCCGCTCGATATGTTTGACGAGAAATGGCCTATATTTACAAGGTCGCGATATTTACCGCCGGCCAAGATCGCGAAAAGTTTTGTCGAAAGGAGCATTATCGCCGAAGGAGCGATAGTCCTTTCCTCGGAGATAAAACATTCAATCGTGGGTCTCAGGTTCAGGATAGGGGAAGGTTCCGTCATGGAAGACACTATCGCGATGGGGAGCGATTACTACGAAACAGTCCATGAGATGGAAGAGGCCGCGGCTAAAGGATTGCCCACAATGGGCGTGGGGAGGAATTGCCTTATCCGCAAGGCTATACTGGATAAAAACGTCAGGATCGGCGATAACGTCAAGATAATCAACGCTAAAGCCTTGAAAGATTTTGACGGCCCGAATTATTCTATCCGTGACGGCATAGTGATAGTTACAAAGAATTCCATGATCCCTTCCGGGACCGTTATTTGATCTTTTGAAACGGCAAATCCCTGCCTACCTTCGGTAGGTAAACCTACCGGCAGGCTAAACAATTCTTGTTAACTCAAAAGTAAAAACTGAAAAGTAAAAAGCACAATTTAAAAATTCAAAACTTTTTCTGTTCTTTCATGGTTAAAATGTTTGAAGCAAGGATATTGAAAGGCTAAGGATATTCAAAGAGTGTTTGTAAGTGTGTTTTTAAAAAGGCCGTAAATTTTTTTGCTATCTTTTTAGTTTTAACTTTTAGTTTTACCTTTTTACTTTTGCATTTTACTTTTTGATATTCAAAACGTTCAGGGAGATATAATGAAGGTTATATGCATAAACGGCAGCCCTCGAAAAGGAGGCAATACCGATGTATTGCTCGATAAGGCGCTTGAAGGGGCTTTAGCGTCGGGCGCCCAGGTCAAAAAAATAATCCTCAGTGAGTTTAGTATCTCACCCTGTATAGAAAAAGAATACGGTAACGTTACGGAGGAAGGTTTTTCGGTCGTAGAAGATGACGCGCGTATCATTTTCAGGGAGATCC
>CAZOMD010000045.1:0-2071 GCA_964580895.1 uncultured Planctomycetia bacterium
GATCGACCCATCGGAACAAATAACCCGATGGCAAGGCACATGCGGAGCAAAAGGATTTTTCTTTAGCGCCCCGCCGACCGCCCTTGAAGCTTTCGGCGAACCGGAGGCCTTAGCCACCCATGCATAAGACCGGGTTTCACCCTTAGGAATATCCAAAACGGCAATTAGAACCTTTTTCTGGAAGGGGGTAAGTCCCGGTTCTTTTTTTATTTTTTTTAAATAAAATTTTTCCCGCGACATGTTTTTGCGCCCCTTCGTCCTCCGTCCAACATCCCACGTCCCACGAAACCAATGAACTGGAAACCGGCTAACCATCAGCCATTCTTTTACGTGTTACAGTATCCTTGGAAATAGCGGTTCCTCTTTGGCAACTTTGCATCCGGCGGGAAACATTCTCCAATTAGAAAGATCTTTACTGACTGTAAGTTCGGATTTATCGATGCCATCCGAGATTTTTCCCTCTAACCCCAACTGCCCCCACATCCTCTGGGCAGTTTGCGGCATGAACGGCAAAATAGCGATAGCGGTCGCTCTCAGCGCCTCCAGGAGATCCGCGATGATAAGTTTGATAGACCCGATATCACCCTCTTTGTAATATTTCCAGGGCGCGGATTCCTCTATGTATTTGTTCGAGCTCTTGACCACATCCATTATCGCCTCCAACGCGTCCTTTAGAAGCAGCCTTTTATCCAAAAGACATGTTCTCACCTTCGGAAAAAGCGCGCGGACGGCGTCTCTTATGGCGGAGCTCCGCTCTAGCTGGGCCCTGTCACCGTCTTTTCCGGACAATTCGGGCGAGACCCCTTCGAAATATTTCTCGACCATCGTAAGCGTCCGGTTCAAAAGGTTGCCCATATCGTTAGCGAGATCGCTGTTATAGACGCCTACAAGCGCCTCTTCGCTAAAAACCCCGTCAAGCCCGAGACTTACGGCTTTTAGAAGAAAATATCTTAAGGGATCCACTCCGTATTTGTTGATCATGACGATGGGATCAACTATATTCCCCCTCGATTTCGACATCTTCTCTCCCTCGATCTTCCACCATCCATGCGCGAAAACGGTTTTAGGGAGATCCATCCCGACACTCTTCAGCATTATCGGCCAATATACCGCGTGGTGCCTAAGTATGTCTTTCGCTATGATGTGGAAATCCGCCGGCCAGAACTTGTCGTAAGCCCCGCATGCCTTCGCCCCGGAAACATAGTTAATAAGCGCGTCAAACCACACATAAACCACGTAATCCTTATCGAACGGGAGCTCTATCCCCCAGGACATCCTGTCTTTAGGACGGGAGATACAAAGATCGTTAAGCTCTTCTTTAAGAAAGCCCAATACCTCGTTCTTCCTGAAATCCGGCATTACGAATTCCGGGTTATCTTCGATATGCTTGATAAGCCAATCACGGTATTTCCCCATACTGAAAAAATAATTCTTTTCTTTTATGCGGTCTACCTTGCGCTTGCAATCAGGACAGACCCCTCCCTCAGCCTGGGTATCCGTCCAGAAAGTCTCGCACGGAGTGCAGAACCACCCGTCATATTCACCCTGATAAATATCGCCTTTTTCTTTCATCCCCGTAAGAAAATCCTGCACCACCCGTTTATGCTCGGCGTCGGTCGTCCGTATAAAATAATCGTAGCTTACATTAAGAGCTTCCCAGGCCTTTTTAAAATTACTGACGATACCGTCCACAAACTCTTTTTCGCGCCCCTTACCCAATCCGGCCTTAACGCTCGCCTCTTCGATCTTCTCGCCGTGCTCGTCCGTACCGGTAAGAAAAAAAACGTTGTCCCCCAACATGCGGTGATAACGGGTAAGAACGTCAACCACGATCTGTGTATACGCGTGCCCTATATGTGGCGACGCGTTGACGTAATAGATAGGCGTCGTAACGTAAAAATTCCCTTTTCCCATAAGATCAAATCTACTCCTTTATCTCTTCCGCTTTCACGTCCTTTACAACCCCTCCGTCAAGGATGACGGTCACCATCCTCTTTAGGGGGTTTACCGACATCACCTTCCCCTTGCCGTCCGGCGTCTTCTGGAGAGCGGGCGCATCACTGCAGGTCAC
>CAZOMD010000045.1:2081-16586 GCA_964580895.1 uncultured Planctomycetia bacterium
GTACGGCGTCTTGATCTCTTTGCCCGCGCGGGGAAGCCCTTTGGAACATTCAGCATAACATTCGTATTCATAGCCTAAACAGCACATAAGCCTGCCGCATATGCCTGATATTTTCGCGGGGTTGAGCGGCAGGCTCTGCACCTTCGCCATTTTTATGGTTACCGGTTCGAAATCCTTAAGGAACGACATGCAGCAAAGTTTCCTCCCGCAAGGGCCATGCCCGCCGAGCATCCTGGCTTCGTCCCTGACGCCTATCTGCCTGAGCTCTATCCTTACGCGGAAAATGCTTGCCAGGTCCTTGACTAGGTCCCGGAAGTCGACACGGTTATCCGATGTGAAATAAAATATTATTTTTGACCTGTCAAAGGAATATTCCGCGTCGACAAGCTTCATGGGAAGTTTATGTTCCTGTATCTTCTTCTCGCAAACGCTCATGAGGTCCTTTGTCTTAGCTTTATTCTTGGTTATCTGCGTCTCATCCCAAAGATTGGCCTTTCTGATAACCTTCCGCAAAGGCTTGCTAAGTTCTTCGGCGTTCGCCACCTCCTCGTTCGCGGCAACCACTTCGCCGTATTCCAGGCCCCTGTCTATTTCCACGATGACTTTATTCCCAATATCGAATTTCATCCCGCCGGTCAGAAAATATTTTATCTCCCCGGCCGTTCTAAGCTGAACTTGCACGACTTCCGCCATTATATCCTCCATCTATCGGTGCACGTGTTCCACGGTACGTGCCATTTTTTAATGAACTCTAAACCCTGACCCAAAACAAATCCTAAATCATAAACTCTAAACCCTAAATCCCTGCCTACCGGCAGGCAGGCAAAACTCGTAAATGCAAAACTCAAAACACAAATGTTGAAATATTATTTTGCCTTTTCAACTTAGCAAATCTACTAGTTCTGTTTCCCATATAATACGGTTGTAAGTTTTGCGTTTGAGACATTTGAGTTTATTTAGAGTTTAGTGTTTCGGATTTAGAGTTTGATATAACCTTATTTCTTGCTTCTCTCCCCCGACTCTGAATCTTTGACCCCTTATAACGAACCGGCCAGCCGGTTAACTAACATCATCCCACATACTTCGGAACAGGCCAACCGGCAACTGGCTAACTAATAATCCGGCCGGCCAATATCCCCGGCAAGACCTGAGCCGCGATCTTAGGATTCGCGTTGCCGGAAAGCGCCGCCTTGACCTGGAGTATCTTTTCCGCGATATCAAATATCTTTTCTATAGAACACTCCCTGAAAATATCATATAAACGTGTCATGGGAATATCTTTATTCAGAATAAGCTCCCCGGTCTCTTCCTTCTCCAGCGTCAGATCTCTCAAGACCACAAGAAGCGTCTCTATATCTTCGAGAAGCCCGTCCTTGTCGTCTCTCCCCCAATTAAGCGCCGCGGCAGGCTTTCCGCTGTTTATCTCCTCAACTGTCGAGATGATCTCTTCTCGCCTCGCGAGCATGCCTTCCTCTATCATCCGGACCGCCCGGCCCGGGGACCCTTGCGAGATACCGGCCATAAAAACAGCCTCTCTCTCCGTTAGATCCGTTTTAATGGAACTTATTATCCCAGCCGCAACATCCCTTGGAAGCGACCGGAACCTTACTTCGGCGCACCTCGATATAACGGTATCCAGAAGAAGTTCTTTTTTGCCGGTTAAGAGTATTATCAGCGTTTTCCCCGGGGGTTCCTCGAGCATTTTTAATAGCGCGTTCGACGCCTCCTGGGTCATCATGTGAGCGTCCTCGATGACGCACACGCCAAAAGGGGCCTCGAAAGGCTTGAGGCTCAATGAACTTTTTATCTCTCTAATCTCATCGATCCTTATGTTCTTGTTCTTTTCCGGCCTTTTCCACTTAACATCGGGATGCTCAAACATGTCTATTTTAAGACATGTACGGCATGCCCCGCAGGCTCCGGAAAAACTTTTCTTTTCACTGCATAACAGCTCCGCTATGAACGCCTTCGCCGTTAATGCCTTCCCTACCCCTTCCGGGCCGTGGAATAGATAACTTGACGACACACGTCCGCTTTCCATCATCCCGGATAGATACCGTACCGCGACTTCCTGCCCTTTAACGTCCCTGAATAAGACCATATACTTCCCGTTTAACTTTCGCGTATATCGCGTCCAAATCACCCGACGCGTCTATGCGGCGTATCTTTGTCGGATATTTCTTGGCTAGAGAGATATATCCTTTCCTCACTTTGTTGTGAAAGGTTTTGTCCCTCTTTTCCATCCGGTCCGCCCCCGAATGGCCTATCGCCCTTGAAAGCCCTGTCGCCACATCCACATCAAGCAAAATTACCAGGTCGGGCGATATCCCGCATCTCGAAAACCCGTCTATGGTCTCTATGAATTCATGCGGCATGCCGAGCCCGTATCCTTGATACGCGAACGTAGCCGTGTTAAACCTATCCGATATCACGACCTTCCCGGATTCCAACGCCGGCTTTATGACATCGGCGATATGCTGCGCCCTGTCGGCCTCGAAAAGGAACAGTTCCGCCGTCTGACAAAGCCTGATATCATCCTTATCCAAGAGTATTTCCCTTATCTTTTTTCCCAAAGGCGTACCGCCCGGCTCCGCCGTATGCAACACTTTATATCCTTTAGAGATAAGTTCGCCCGCGAGACGTTTCGAATGCGTGCTCTTACCGCTCCCCTCGGGCCCCTCAAAAGTTATGAAAATACCACGGGTTAGTTTTTTCGCCATATCGGTCCTTTCGGCGTATCCTCGACCGTAACACCCATAGCCGCCAGTTCTTTCCTTATCCTATCGGAGGCCGCGTAATCCTTTTTCGCACGGGAAACCTGCCTTAAAGCCACCATTTTTTCTATCCGTTTAATATCTTCTTCGCCGAGTTCCGCGTGCTCGAGCGAAAGACCGAATATCCCGGCAGCCGTTTTTATGAAATCCCTTAGCCCGATAATGACCGCGGCCTTTTCGAATAGCTCGCCATTCTCCGCGATCACATCATTCCCTTTTTTAACGGCCTCGAACACGACAGAAAGCGCGATCGGAGTATTGATGTCATCGTCCATGGCGGAATTAAACCGGCCGATAAAATCTTCCTCCACGCCGGTGGCCTTCTTGCCGCCGATCCCGTCTATGCCCTTACATTCCTGTTCGAGTTTCCCGACCTTATCAAAGAATATGCGTATCCTCTCTTTGGCCCGCGCCGCCTCTTCCATCTTATCATCGCTATAATCCATAGGGCTTCTGTAATGACTTCCGAGAAAAGCTATCTTCAAAAGATCAGGATCTTTGTACCGCGCTAAAAAATCACTGAGCGCCACGTAATTCCCAAGCGACTTTGACATCTTTTCGCCGCGCACCGTCAGAAGCCCGTTATGCATCCAATAATTGGCAAAAGTCTTTCCCGTCAAGGCTTCGGCCTGGGCGATCTCGTTCTCGTGATGCGGGAAGATAAGGTCCAGTCCCCCGCCGTGGATGTCGAACACGTCGCCGAAAAGACGCGTACTCATGACAGAACACTCGATATGCCATCCGGGGCGTCCCGCCCCCCAAGGGCTTTCCCACGACGGCTCTCCGGGTTTGGCTTCCTTCCAAAGAGCGAAATCCAGCGGATGACGTTTCTTTTCCCCGATCTCGATGCGCACCCCATGCATCATCTGGTCCCGGTTCTGGTTGGAAAGTTTTCCATATCCTTTGAATTTCTCAACGCTAAAATAAACATCCCCGCCGTTGACATAAGCGAACTCTTTACTTATCAGGCCCTGGATGAACTCGATCATTTCCTTTATGTTTTCCGTGGCCTTGGGTTCTACCGTGGGCGGACGTATGCCAAGAACGGCCATCTGCCTGTGGTATTCGCCGAGGTATCTTACCGCTACTTCGTTCACCCTGGACTTAAGCCCCTCGGGCGTCTGGGCCTCGCCCGAAGAGGCCATTTCGTCACATGCCTTTTTTATTATCTTGTCGTCGACATCCGTGACATTACGCGCGAACAGAACATTAAACCCCTTATACTCAAAATATTTCCTTATTACGTCAAATACATAAGTGCTGCGCGCGTGCCCTATATGCGGGACATCATAGACCGTCGGGCCGCACACATACATATTTATTTTACCGCTTTCGACAGGGACGAACTTCTCCTTTTCCCTCGAAAGCGTATTGTAAATAACCGTCATGCTTTCCATTCTCCCCCGCGTTGCTGGTACCGGATACGCGTTATGGAAGTTTTACGCTTTTCCATCATCCGCTTTTTTATCATGATATTCCGAAAGTTCTTCCTCGATATGGTCTATCTCGTATTGGAGGTGTTCCAACGCCTGTTGGAGAGGGTCAGGAAGTGACGTATGATCAAGGTTTATTCCGCCCGGGAGCTTTTTACCTTTTATCTTTGTGACACGACCTGGAACTCCGACCACTGTGGAATCATCCGGGACATCACGGATGACCACGGCATTCGCGCCGACCAGGACATTATTCCCTATCTTTATGTTACCTAATATCTTCGCCCCGGCGCCGACAACCACATTATTCCCCAATGTAGGATGTCTTTTCCCTCTTTCTTTGCCTGTCCCTCCGAGCGTAACCCCCTGGAATAACGTCACATCGTCGCCTATTATCGTAGTTTCCCCGATGACAACACCCATGCCATGGTCGACAAAAAGCCTTTTCCCTATCGTCGCGCCCGGATGTATCTCTATCCCTGTAAGAAATTTAGCGAACTGCGAAACGGCGCGCGGCAAGAATGGCATCTTCATTTGTTTAAGAATATGCGCTATCCTGTACGCCACTATGGCGTGTAACCCCGAATATGTAAATATTATTTCCGCGTAACCGGTCGCGGCCGGGTCCCTCTCCAGAGTAGCTTTTATCTCATCCCCGAATAAGATCCGTATAAAAACATATTGGACCAGCATGAACCCCGCGATGATCGCTAAAATATTTAATATAAACATCTTCCTTCTCCTTGACTGACGATCGGTTCCATTATACGGCAGCTTCCTTTAAAAGGACGGCTGCGTACGCCGCTATCGCCTTGCGTTCTCCCACGGGACCAAGCCCTTCCGCGGTCTTGCCTTTAACATTAACGGCCTTATCCTCTACCTTGAGCACACCCGATATGGTACGCCTGATCTTTTCTCTATACGGCCCTAACTTCGGCTCTTCGGCGATTACCACACAGTCGATGTTCTGGACTTCTATACCCTTTTCAAACACGACATCCGCGACGTTCTTTAATAGTTCCAGACTCGAGATCCCTTTATATTTCACATCGGTATCAGGGAACCTCATGCCGATATCGCCCATCCCCATAGCTCCCAGAAGCGCGTCACAAACTGAATGGAGCAGCACATCGCCGTCAGAATGGGCCTCAAACCCCATCGGATAAGGGATCTCGACCCCGCCGATCATAAGAGGCACCCCATCCTTAAGCTTGTGGATATCATATCCTATGCCTATTTTCATCGCACACCTCCTCGAGTGGATAATAACCCGTATGCAGTTCAATGGTTCGATAGTTTAATGGTTTAATAGTTTATTCGTCCTGCGGAACTCTTCGTCCCACAACCTTCGGAACAGGCTAACTGGCTAACCAAGAAACCGGCAAACCGTTTAATGCCCCTCCCCCTGAACCTGGCTTTTAGTTTGCCCGTTCTCTCCCATAAGGTTGGCGAATATCATCCTTCCCGCTGAGGTCTGCAATACGCTTGTCACGGTAACATCCACACCCCTGCCGATAAACCTCTTAGCGTTATCGACCACGATCATTGTCCCGTCATCTAAAAACGCCACTCCCTGATTTTTTTCTTTTCCTTCTTTCCTTATGTGGACGGAAAGCCTTTCCCCGGGGAACACTACCGGACGCATGGAGTTGGCAAGATCGTTCACATTCAATACCTTCACTCCTTCGAGTTTGGCTACCTTATGCAGATTATAATCGTTGGTCAGAACATTTGAATCGAGCATCTTGGCCAGCCGTAAAAGTTTCGCGTCGACCTCTTTGACATCGGGAAGGCCTTCGTCGTGTATTATAGTTTCGACCCCTCCGATCTTCTTAAGCTTTTCGAGGATATCAAGACCTCTCCTGCCCCTGTTCCTTTTAGAATCCTCGGAACTATCGGCAACCTGTTGAAGTTCCTGTATGATAAAACGCGGCACGATAAGCTTCCCCTGTATAAAACCTGATTCGCATATACCCGCGATCCTCCCGTCGATAATAACGCTCGTATCCAGGATGAAAAGCTGGTCCCGCTGATCTTCTCTCGAAAACTTCACATATGGTATTATAACGTTGAACTCATCTTTGCCTTTCAGCGATATTACGACCCCCAGATAACAAAGTACAAGCGTCAGGACTATCTGACAGGCTGAATAAAAGATCTCGTCCATCGGGATCAAACGGATGATCAGAGTAACCATCCATGCCATAAAAAACCCGAATACAAGACCGAACGAAGCTACCGAGAGATTCCTCAGTGAAACCTTCCCCGATTTTATTTCCAAGAGGATTATCGTCGCGGCGCCTAAAAACCCCAGGACCGCGCCTATAATTGCCGGAACATGTTCCGTGCCGGGCAAAATCGGCCATATATAATAACCGCAAGCTATTCCAAGCACCAAGAAAAAAAGCCTCATAATCCTTATCGTCATTTCTTCTCCTTCCAAAGATTTTATGTATTATAAAAAATAAAAATCGAAGCGCGGCAGACTTGGCTTCTCCGAATATCTATATATGCTATTTATCGCGAAAACACCTGATCCCCCCGTTCCCCCCTTCCTCTGCCAGTTACCTTTTTACTTCGACACCACGCCTCGCGTCACGTTTCCCTCCCCCTACCGCCTCCGCCTCTCCGGTAGCCGTTCTGTCCCTGGGCGTCCGTGGTTTGCTCAAAAGCTTCCACGGATGGGCTTTAATATCGGCGACAAAGGCCTCCAGATCATCGTATATCTTCTCTTCCACAAGAAGTTTTCCTATAGTGCCTTCCCCTTTAGCGAGCTTGTCGGAAACAGCCCTTAGATTATCATAAAGCGTCGGGTCGGAAAGCAGCTTGCCAAGAGTGCCTTCTCCTTCCTCGACGCGCTTAAAGATATTTTTTACCGAATCGACGAGTTCGACCATGCCTTCCATCTGCTCTCCGACATGGACCGGGTTCTTGCTGTTAACTGTCCCCCCGGGCTCCATAAAGGATTGTTCTTTCCCCGGCGTTATTTCGAGATACTGTTCGCCGAGTAACCCCAAGGTGTTTATCCGTGCTATCGCGTCCTTTTCGATCCTTATGTCACCCCTGACCCATAGATCCAACATGACACGCGTCTTCTTGTCAGCGTCATCATAAAATATATCCATCTTCTTTACCTCGCCGACATGGACACCCTCGTACCGGATAGGTGAATCTTCCGTAAGACCGTTCACGTAATCGAACACCGAGCGCAGATTGTACCCTTTTTCCAACAGGTAAATATCGCTGATAGAAAAGACTATAAGAAACATCAGAAATATTCCCATCCCTATAAAAAGCCCTACTTTCAACTCAAGTTTCTCGTCTCTGAACATATATGTTCCCCCTTCTAAAATTATAAGTCCGCCATCTTAACGCCCGTTATCGGCCCTTCCGCACTCCCCGTTATGAACTGCCGGACAACAGGATTAGTGGAATTTTTTATTTCGTCAGGCGTTCCTACCTCTACTATCTTTTTATCATAAAGCATGGCGATACGGTCCGCTATCGTATAAGCGCTCTTCATATCATGCGTGACCGTTATGGAAGTTGTCTTTAGAGTATCATGCAAATGTCTTATCAGCGCGTTTATTATGTCCACCATGATAGGGTCGACCCCCGTCGTGGGCTCATCGAAAAGTATAAATTTTGGGAACATGCATATGGCGCGCGCCAATCCCACGCGTTTTTTCATGCCCCCGGAAAGTTCCGCCGGCTTGACGGACTCTATCCCTTTGAGCCCCACCCTCCCCAAACATTCAGCGACACGTTTCTGTATCATCTCCATGGGCATGTTCGTGTATTCGATAAGCTGAAATCCCACATTTTCAAGCACGCTAAGGGAATCAAAAAGAGCGGCGCCCTGAAACAGCATGCCGAAATCCGCGCGTATCTTGTTTATCTCCTTATTGCTCGCCTTAGTTATATCCACGCCGTCGATCGATACGCTACCGGAATCCGGCCTCATCAGGCCTATAATGTGTTTAAGCGTGACGCTTTTCCCGCATCCCGATCTACCGATTATGACCATGGATTCGCCGGTCTTTATCGTAAGATTAAGGTTTTCGAGCACCACCTGCCCGCCTAATGACTTTGTTATATTTTTCAGTTCGATCATCGTCGTGTATCCGTTCTCCCGCGTCAGAAATTACCGTTTGGGCCGATATAACCAGCGGCTGGAACATGTATCTCACCGCATTATAAAGTAAAACAACGCCGTAAAGAAACAATCCGCCACAATTATCAATATAAAACTCCGCACGACACTGGCCGTGGTAGCTTTGCCGACCCCTTCCGCGCCTCCGCCGGAATTAAGCCCCTCGAAGCAGGCTATAACACATATTATGAGAGCGAACGACACGCTTTTTATCAAACCGGTCGTCACATCTTTCATTGCCAACGGTTCATACGTCATTTTCACGTACATGGCGTGCGTTATACCGAGTTTATTGACCCCAATAAGGTATCCGCCGATTATCCCGAAAAAATCAGCGCATATCGTCAAAAGCGGCACCATCACTAAAAGCGCGATGAGCCTGGGAACGACTAGATAATGCACGGGGTTAGCTGATAACGTTTCCAGCGCCTCTATCTGCTCGGTAACTCTCATGGTCCCGAGTTCAGCCGTTATGGCGGCCCCGCAACGCCCGGCTACGATAAGGGCCGTCAGCACGGGCCCCAACTCGCGAGTAAGGGAAAGTGAGACCAGCGACGCTATATACATTTCGGCCGAGACCTTCTGCATCTGGTACGCGCTCTGGAGAGCTAGAACCATCCCGGTAAACAAACTGATCATAATGACTATTGGAAAACTCGCCACACCCACCTTATTCATCTGATCGAGCACCTGCCATTTTTTCATGCGTGAAGCGAATATCCAGAAAACGGTCTGGGCCAGGAGAACCGCGAGCCCACCGAGGTACATAAAAAATGAGAATGTTTGTTCCCTCGTGAAAATTATTATGTTCTTTAATAATATCAGTATATTTATTTTCCTCATAATCCCCTAAAATTGGATCTTATGTTCGACCCCCAGAAAATCATCATCTTCCTCAAATTCCATCTTTAAACTGTTCTCGGTGTCCAATTTATAAGACAAACCGATTTCCTTCTCTCCCATCTGGCCGGACGCCGGTCTCTCAAGGCTCTGCCAGTCGTTTTCCAAAGGCGCTGTCAGCGTAACTTTATCCTTACTGGCCTCTACAAGGCCCTGTTCCTCTTTTTTTGATATCTGCCAATTCTCCCAAACTGCCACCTTATTGTCGGTATCAAAAAGAACACCGTTAAGCGCCTGCCCATTCCAAAATTTGCCGAGATCGACGCTCCCGCTGATTATTATCTGCCCGTCGGGCTTGACCATCCGCGCGTCGACAATATTAATTTCCGGCATCTTGCCTTCGAGAGAAGCGAAGACCGAGCGGAAATTCACGGCCCCCAGACTGCCTTCGCCGATAAATAGCCGTCCCTTTACGCCGGCCTCCGCAATAGGCCCTTTGACGGCCATCTCGCCCTCAATGCGCCCGCTTATCTTTTCACGATATCCCCCGAGCGCCTCTACGATCTCGGACATCTCAACACCGTTTAAGGAGACCGCTATGTCTACCGGAAACCCGTCTTTGCCGCTTATATCCCCGGAAAGCTTTATCCCGTCCCCTACACTTAAGGCGTTAACGGTGATCTCTCTTTCTCTCGGGTAAAAACTCACATCGCCCGCGATATCCCATAACGATCTTTTATCCAACAAAATGTTCTCGGCCTTCAGCAATAACCGCGGGATATCTCCGTGCTTATAATCGGCCCAGATATCGCAAACCAGCTCCATCTCCCCAAACTGCACCCGGTCGACCCTGAAATACGCCCCGATATTCCCATCCGGATTGATCTTACCCGATATTTTAAGCGTGCCTTTTGTCTTGTCAGATATAGATTCGAACTTTACCTCCATCGATCTGGCCTCTGGATCCAAAAGACACGTAACCTTCACTTCCCCGTTCCAGATAAGATCACCGTCGTACATGCCGTCGCCGCGTTTATTGAATACCCCCTTTATGCCCTTTTTAGCCTCTTCCCCAAAAAGTACGGGCGAGATATACCCCATAAGTCCGATCTCGCCTTCGGGAGACTTCGACAACTTTATAAATCCCCTGACAAAAGGATTTTCATCGCTAAAATACATGGTAATATATTCTAACGTATCCGCCTTTACCCGGACGGGATTCAACCTGTCCAGAAGAGCCTGCCATATGCGATACGAGATCTCCATCCTTTCGAACCGGAACGCGTTACCGCTGCCTCTCGCCCCGGATGAAAGTTCGACATCTTCCAGGATCATGTCCCCGAATATGCCTTCCGTAAGACCGCCTATACGCACCTTAAGCCGGTCGCCCAGGAAACTGTTCACCTTGTCCTCGGCAAAGCGTTTACCCCAACTGGACCAATAACAGAATAACACGCTTACGGATAGTATACCCGCGGTTATCACCAATAAGCGAATTTTCCTTCGGAAACTTATTATCCCGTACATTCGGTTCTCCGCGCCGCTTCCTGCCTGATCTTCCCCCTGTGTCAATCCGCCTAGGCGGACGGCTGGGGCTACACGGTCCTAAATGCCGCTGACTATCTACCGCTCATACTTCTTTCTTGGCCCCTGCCAACATAACTACTGAAAAATCAAGCTCGGTCTTACCTTTGTTATAAGTCACCTTTATCATCTCGCTGCCCTTGAACTTGCCGCCGAGTATCTCTTCCGCCAGCGGGTTCTCTAGATACCGCTGTATCGTTCTTTTTAAAGGCCTCGCGCCGAAAATCTTATCGAAACCTTTGTCGATAAGGAATTCTTTCGCGGAACTATCCAAGACGATGTCTATGTTCTGTTCCTTGAGCCTCGCCTGCACGTCTTTCACCTCTATCTCCACGACAAGAGCGAGGTCTTCCCTGTTGAGGCTCCTGAAAACTATAACCTCATCCACCCTGTTCAAAAATTCCGGTTTGAACTTTTTCTTGACCTCTTCCAAAAGCCGTATCTTCATGTCCTGATAGGTCTCTTCTTCTTTCTGGCTCTTAAAACCTATCGCGCCAGCTTTTCTTAATAGGTCCGCGCCTATATTCGACGTCATAATAACGACCGTATTCTTAAAGCTCACTTTCCTGCCGTACGAATCCGTCAGGCGCCCTTCATCAAGAAGCTGAAGCAGTATGTTGAACACGTCAGGATGCGCCTTCTCTATTTCATCCAACAGCACCACCGCGTAAGGCCGCCTCCGCACCTTTTCCGTGAGCTGCCCGCCTTCCTCGTACCCGACATACCCGGGGGGCGCGCCTACGAGTTTCGACACGTTAAACTTTTCCATATACTCTGACATATCCAGCTGAACAACGGCGTCTTCGTTGCCGAACATAACTTCGGCGAGTTTCTGAGCTAAGAGCGTTTTACCTACCCCGGTAGGCCCCATGAAAATGAAAGTGCCGATGGGCCTATTGGGGTCCTTTATCCCGGCCCTGGACCTTCTGACCGCGTGGGCTATAGCCTCGATCGCCTCGCTCTGCCCGACAACCCGTTGTTTCAGGCTCTCTTCGAGTTTAAGATATTTTACGGATTCTTTTTCCTCGACCTGAACTAGCGGGATCCCGGTCCAGTCCGAAACGATTGTAGCGATATCTTCTTCCGTGACCACCACATCATTCTGGCTCTGGCCGCTCTTCCATTCCTGTCTCTTTTTTTCCAGTTCCTGCCGGGCTTTCCGTTCCGAATCCCGAAAACGCGCGGCCTTTTCAAAATCCTGGTTCTTGACGGCCTCTTCTTTCTCTATCCTGTACTCCTCAATCTTTTTCTCCGCGGCCTTCAGCGATTCGGGTATGATCATTGTCGAGAGTTTCGCCTTCGATCCGGCCTCGTCAATAAGATCGATGGCCTTGTCTGGAAGGAACCGCCCGCTTATGTACCTATCGGACAATTTAGCGGCCGCCTCAAGAGCCTTGTCCGTAAATTTAGCCTTATGATGCGCTTCGTATTTATCCCTCAAACCCTTAAGTATCGCGATCGTCCCTTCCACCGAGGGGGGTTCGACCGTAACAGGCTGGAAACGCCTTTCGAGAGCCGGGTCTTTTTCTATATTTTTGCGGTATTCATCAAGGGTAGTCGCCCCGATACACTGGATGTCCCCCCTTTGAAGCGAAGGTTTAAGGATATTGGACGCGTCGATCGCGCCTTCGGCTCCGCCGGCCCCTACAAGAGTATGTATCTCATCGATAAACACTATAACATCGGGATTTTCCTTTATTTCCTTCATTACGGCCTTAATGCGTTCCTCGAACTGTCCGCGATATTTTGTCCCCGCTATCATCATCGCCAGATCCAGGATCAAAAGCCTTTTACCTTTTAAGACCTCGGGGATGTCCCCCACTACTATCTTCTGGGCCAGCCCCTCGACGATGGCCGTCTTACCCACACCGGCTTCCCCTATAAGAACAGGATTATTTTTCTTCCTGCGGCTTAAGATCTGTATCACCCGCTGGATCTCTTTATCCCGACCTATGACCGGGTCAAGCTCGTCTTCTCTCGCCATTTCCGTCAGGTCCCTCCCAAAGGAGTCGAGGGCCGGGGTCTTTGTTTTCTTTTTCGCGCGTTTCGCGTCTACCCCGAACGAATAACCCGGGACACTCGACCCCAAAAGGTTCATCACTTCGTCACGGACGCTTTTGAGATCGAGCCCCATGTTCAATAGGACCTGACTCGCCACCCCGTCGCCTTCCCTGAGAAGACCCAGAAGAAGATGCTCGGTGCCGATATAATTGTGACCGAGGTTGCGCGCCTCATCCATCGCGAGTTCTATCACTTTTTTAGCCCTTGGAGTGAACGGGATATCCGCGTTCAATATCTTACTGGAACCCGGCTGGACCAGTTTTTCCACCTCGAAACGGATATTGTCGGCATCAAGCCCCAGGCTCGTAAGCACAGCCGAAGCCACACCCTCACCTTCTTTCACAAGGCCAAGGAGGATATGTTCCGTCCCGATATAATCATGGTTGAATTTTCTCGCTTCTTCTTTGGCCAAAAGTATGACTTTTCTGGCCCTTTCGGTAAATCTGTTGAACGCTGGCATTATGATCCTCCTTAATGAGTCCCCGCGATAGTTTGCGCAGCAAACTGCGGGAACGAATTAACTCCGAAGCCTACGTAGTAAATTTCGTCAGAAATTTACAAGTGTCCAGGCTTTGGAGTCATCTTTTTAAAAATTCAAAACTAAAAACGAAAAAGTAAAACCCACAAGTTTAAAGTCAAAACTCTTATTCCCTTTACAGTTAAAACACGGATAAATGCGCTCTTTTAAAACAGGGGTCTTCTTCCCGCCTTTTTAGTTTTAACTTTTACTTTTGCCTTTTGACTTTTTACTTTTTATTCCACGTCCCACGTCTTACATCCCACGTCCTACGGAACCAATGAACCGGCGAACTGGCTAACCGGCGAACCGATCACTTCTCCCCCAACCTTTCGCGTATAAGGTCCGCCCGTTTTATATCGCGTTCATGCGGCGCTATCTCTTTGCCGTTTATCTTCTGTAAATGAGCCGGCTGAGAAATAAGCAGTATCTCGTTGATGTCGTTGATGGCGATATCCTTGACAAGGCCAAGATCCGCCCCTAAACGTATCGGCGAAAGCAGTTTTATGGTCTCATTCGATGTTATTATCCGGGCGTTCTTGAGCGTCCCATAAGCGCGCCCTACCCTATCGGATAATTCCTGTTTTCTGTTCTTAAGAAGATTTTCCCGCGTCATCTCTTCTTTTGAGATTATTTTATTTATCACCCTCTCGAGATTGTCGAGTATATCCATCTCCGAATGCCCCAAAGCCACCTGGTTGGATATCTGGAAAAAATCCCCCAACGCCTCGGTGCCTTCCCCGTAGAACCCGCGCATCGTAAGCCCGAGTTTCGAGATAGCGTCGAAAACATTATCCACCTGGCCCACCGTGGACAGCGCCGGCAGATGGAGCATGACCGACGCCCTGAGCCCGGTGCCCGTATTAGTGGGACATGACGTAAGATAGCCGTACCTCGTGGAATAATCGAACGTAAGGAACTGTCCGAGTTCCGTGTCTATATCGTCCACTATCCGCCAGGTGTCCATGATCTTGAACCCGGATTGGATGACCTGCAGTCTTATGTGATCTTCCTCATTCACCATCATGCTGACTATCTCTTTATCATCCACGATAAGGCCTTTTTGCGTGGTCTCCTGCATGTGGTCCCGGCTCATGAGATGCCTCTCGACAAGAAAAAGCCTGTCGAGATTGCTTATATCGC
>CAZOMD010000046.1:0-4042 GCA_964580895.1 uncultured Planctomycetia bacterium
ACAGCGCGTTGGTCTCATCCTTACGTCCTATCCCCATCCCGTCCATTATGATAAGGAGAAGCGGTCCTTTTCGCGGAGTAAACCCTTTGAGTCTCTTAAGCTCCAACGTCATATTCGTTCCCTTCTCCATTTTACCTTTTTACTTTTGATTTTTACTTTTTTATAGAGGGCGAACACATGGGTTCGCCCCTACGTCCCACATCCAACGTCCTACGAAACTATTTAACTATTTAACCATTTAACTGATAAACCGGCCAACCGCGCTACGTCTTTATCGCCATCACAGTGATATCGTCATGCTGTTTGGCCTTGCCGGCATAATCAAGAACGGCTTTATGGATTACGTTCACTACATTCTCAGCCGACTTATCCCTGCGTATCCATGGCCTCGGTAACACCATCCGTATAAAGCACGAATATACTGCCCGGCTTATAAGATCTTTTACCTTCAGAAAAATCACACTCCAGCATCCCGAGGGGCATCCCCATTTCCACGTCCAGAAGTTCCACATTGCCGTCAGGTTCAATAAGTATCGTGGGCAGATGCCCTCCGATAGCGAAATAAGTCTCGTTCTTCTCCGTATCGAACACGGCGAACGTGAGCGTCACAAAAAGATTACTGCTTGATTCTCCCGTGAGGCGGTTATTTATTTTAGTAATAACTTCCACGGGACTACCGTCTTTTACGTGTGTTTTAAAAACACTTACCACCCTCGCCATATAAAGCGCCGCCGGAACGCCTTTGCCAGACACATCTCCCATCATGACGCATATCCTCTTATCGTCAAGCTGGACCACATCGTAAAGATCCCCTCCGACCTGCCTCGCGGTGACCATCTTGACTCTAATATCAAGCCCGCCGACGCTCGGCAGTTCTTTGGGCAAAAAGCTCTCCTGTATCTCTTTCGCTATCTCCAATTCCTTTTCCAGAAGCTCCCGTTTCTGCGTCTCCGTCACGTATTTCCTGAAAGTAAAAAGAACATACACGACCGCTATGGTCACCAGCGGGTAAAAAACATCTATCCATATGCCGAAAGGCCAGAATAAAATGACCGATACCGCGAAAAAGACCGCGATGATTATGAAAATAGATAGAAGCGCGAATCTCTTGCGGCTCCTTGTCGTTACGCTTGCCGTGTAAAGCCACATCAGGATAAGAACGAGAAGGTTCCATGTCCTGTCGGCCCTGTGAAGAAAATTGCCGCTGATCACGCTGTCATATACGCCGGTATGGACCCCTATCCCGGGATACAGGGGTTCCAGGGGCGAGGGATGGGCGTCAGGCGCCGCCGTAGCCGTAAGACCTATGAAACAGACCGCGTTCTTAAGCTCGCTAAGGTCAAGAATGGGTTCCTGCCCGATCGTATCGGCAAGATATGACTGGATGATATCCACATAGGAATAATGCCGGAACACCTTGCCCCATTTCGCCGGATAATTGACCATTATCGAGGAATCGTCATCCAGCGGTATAACAAAATCCTTCCCGAGCGCTATCTTTTTGCCCGGGACTATCTCTATCTCCTCGAACTTGAAACCCAATTTCGCGAGCGCCACAAGGAACGTTATATGCGGATAAAGCTTGCCGTCATAAACTATGAACGGCGGGACCTTACGTATCTTGCCGTCGATGTCGGGTTCGACGTTGATATATCCCGTCCCTTTCGCGGGTTTGGCAAAAATATCGAGCAGTTTCGCCGCGTAACCAGAGGCATATATCCTGGACTTATCGGGATTCGTCCTCTCCAGCTCAAAAACATATGGGAGATAAACTTTCCCTGAATTTTTTACCGCTTTCGCGAGCTCTTCGTCCCCTTCTTTCTCCTCGCTGAAAAATATGTCAAAAACTATCGTTTCCACGCCCGCCGATTCCAGCGCCGCGATCAAAAGGGCGTGATAATTACGAGGGAACGGCCATTTGCCCAGTTTTTCTATAGAATCATCGCCTATCTCGATGATAACTATATTTTTATCGACGTTACGGTCAGGCCGCAGTTTGTACCGGATATCGAGCAGGCTGTATTCAAATTCGTCAAAGACTCTCGAATATGAAAATAAGAGCAGCAGGCTGATAAGCAAAACACTAAGAAAAGTAAAGATTACCTTGGCTTTATCGATATTCTTTCTCATAGTTTCTAAGCGCTAATTCACGAAATCTAGGCCGGCCTCCTGCTTGACCTTAAGCGCCATCTCCCCTTTGATCTCAGCCGGCTCAGCCGGCTCTCTGTGGGCCGCGAACTCCCTCTCATATCCTTTTCCTGTCACTAATTCCTCTTCCCTATATGAGCCATCAGGGTTCACTCCACGCGCGTAGACCTTGTTATCAAAAACCGCGATCATCGTCTTATCTGCATCGCTCATTATTATCCACCCTGCCCCGTTCGAACTAGTTAAGACATGGGCTGTCCTGACGCGGAAATACTCGGCTCGATCTTGAGATCTCATAGAAACGATAAGCGTGCCACTTGAAAGTTCCGCCTTATCCGACTCGTTAGGCAAGATTATAATTTCGGTATTTTCGCCAAGCTTAACGGTGTTGCTCTTGTCGCGGTTAAAGGCGAAAATAATGTGGGACTCATCCCCTGTCAATATCTTTGTCCCGTTTTTGATCGGTACCTTGGGGTCAAATACCGCGGGGTCTTTTTCCCCAGGCAGTATCGCCTTTACCTCCCCCGCGTACGAAACTAAAAAGACCAATTCCTCGGCACCGGAAGAATAATATGAAAGGAATATCGCGGAAAATAACGATAATATCAGGGATATCTTCACACAGGTCGTACGCATAATTGGCCTTGCCGGATATTTTTGTATAAAGGGAACGGACCTAAAGGGACATTATTCGCCCTTAAAAAGAAGTTTCCAGGGGTGTTTTTTCACATCTTCGCTGAATTCCTTGAAATTTTCCGTGGTCATCTCGAGATTCACGACGATATCGTCAAGATTCTGACGATTATCCGTAACAACGGATTTTATCTCAGCCAGTATCTTGTCCAGGTTATCAGCAATACTATCGGCTTTCTTCATAATAAGACGCATCTGCACGGGATCTTCGCTTACGAGAACATCGCCGCTTTTCGCGAATGTCTCCGAAGAACCGGGTGTTATGCCGATGTAAGCATCTCCCACGAAACCGGCTGTCCCGACGTAGGCGATAGAATCCGCGCGCACCTTCGCGGAGGCGTCCACTTCTATGATACATTCCACCTTAGTGTCCGGGGTGTAAACAAAATTGATCTCCTTCAACCTGCCGACCTCTATCCCGGACAGTTTTACAACGGCATCCGTTTTGAGGTCTCCCGCGTAAATGAAATAGGTCTTCATTAAGTATTTTTCCGCCGGCAATGTCGCTGTCTTTCCAAAAAACATAAAACCTACGGCGACCGCCGCTATAATAACAAGACCGGCCTTGATCTCATTGGAAAACTTCATCATTTCCCGCTCCTTTAAATTTTACACTGTTAAACCTAATAACTGGCTAACTGGCAAACCGGTTAACCCTGCCTACCGGCAGGCAGGCGGCCAACCACCGCATCTATTGCGTCAAATGTTCCAGATAATCGCTCTTCTGCTGGAAAAACCGTATCGGCCCGTCATAGCTGCCCTTTATGAACTGCTGGACCATCTCATTCTTGGACGACTTTATCTCTTCCGGCGTCCCTGTCTCAAGCACTCTTCCTTCATAAAGCATGACTATCCTGTCGGCGATCGACATGACGCTCTTCATATCATGAGTAACAACAACGCTGGTTATAGCCAATTTCTTCGAGAAATCCATAATGAGTTTATCGGTCACAGCGGCCACTATCGGATCAAGCCCGGCCGTAGGTTCGTCGTAAAAAACTATCTGCGGATCCATCGCGATCGCCCTCGCGAGCCCCACTCTTTTTCTCATGCCTCCTGACAACTCGCTCGGCATAAGACCCTCAAACCCGCGAAGACCGACCAGTTCCAACTTCATCTTGACTATGGTATCAAGAACGCTCTTCTCAAGTTTAGTGTGCTCTCTTAGCTGGAGACTGACATTCTCGGCGACCGTCATCGA